>CAYUIY010000054.1:0-13780 GCA_964444915.1 uncultured Dysgonomonadaceae bacterium | reverse complement strand
CAGCAAAGATAGGTATTTTAATTAAATAACATATGTTGCCGGTAAAGCCAAAAAAAAATCTCGGGCAGCATTTTCTGAAAGACACGGAAATTGCAAAACATATAGCAGATACGCTCGACGAATTTCCTCTGCTTCCTGTGCTGGAAGTAGGGCCGGGAACCGGTATACTTACACGTCATCTCATCGAAAAACAACGCGATTTAACCGTTGTAGAAATCGATCGCCGATCTGTTGCATATTTGCGAGAACACTATCCCGAATTACAAGAAAAGATCATCGAAAACGATTTTCTGAAATTGAACCTTGCCCAACTCTACGACAACCATGCATTTTGTTTAATCGGCAATTATCCTTACAATATTTCGTCACAAATTTTTTTCAAAGTATTGGCCAATAAAAATCTCATTCCTTGTTGTGCAGGGATGATACAAAAAGAGGTCGCCGAACGTATGATCGCTTCACCGGGCAACAAAACATATGGCATTCTCAGTGTCTTGTTGCAGACATGGTACGATATCGAGTATCTTTTCACGGTAAGTGAACATGCGTTCATACCTCCGCCAAAAGTCAAATCGGCAGTTGTGCGCCTCACACGCAATAGGCGCGAGAGACTCAATTGCAACGAAAAATTATTCAAAGCGGTAGTGAAGACAGGATTCAATCAGCGGCGCAAAATGCTGCGCAACTCCCTTAAACCACTGCTGTCAGAAGAAAGTCGAATGCCCGATAATCCCTTACTTAATCAACGTCCCGAACAGTTATCCATTGCACAATTTGAGGAACTTACCAACTTGCTTGAGCCGTTAGCAAAAGACCTTTCTTCGAGAGAAAAAAGAACGGATTCATTTACCGATTAAAAAAACAAACAACATGGCGGAAATCAAACTTTTTTATCATAAAGACGGAGTCATCAGATTAAGTCGAAGCCTCGATTTTTTAAAATCGACACCGATTGAGAATTTTTTATGGATCGACCTTATCGATGTGGACGAAGAAATAGAGAACGAACTCGAAGACTTCCTTAAAATATATATTCAGGAAGAGGAAGAAATAGTGGAGATTGAAATGTCGTCGCGCTATATCGAAACCAACGACACGCTGGTGGTAAACTCCAACTTCCTGTTGTCGAATTTCGAGAGTGATCCCGTTTCCTTTATTCTTAAAAACAATATATTGGTAACCGTTCACAGTCAGGAACTCATTTCGTTTCACGAAACCATAAAAAAAATCTCGGCCAATCCCAAGAATTACACCACAGGAGCCGATGTATTGGTAGCTCTTTTTGAAACGCGGGTCGAATTCGACGCCGATATGATTGAGGATATGACCCAAAAAATCACCTTGCTCAGCAACAATATCAGCTTACAGGAAGCCGACGAAGAGCTGCTATCCGAAATCAAAAATCTCCAGGAAAAAACCATGATGTTACGCGAAAGCATCATCGATAAGCAACGAACGGTTTCGAGCATGCTTCGCAGCGAATTCATGCGATCCGAGCTTCAACCCAAACTGAATATGATTATTAAAGATATCAATTCGCTCATCGAGCACATCAATTTCAGTTTCGACCGTTTAGACTATCTGCAAGATACATTTCTGGGTTACGTGAATGTGGAGCAAAACAAAATCATCAAAATATTTACCATTGTTTCTGTTGTCTTCATGCCACCCACACTTATTGCCTCCATTTACGGCATGAATTTTCGTAACATGCCCGAACTCGACAAAAAATGGGGATACCCTTTTTCCCTCATTATAATGGTTTTATCGGCCGCATTCATTCTGCTTTTCTTCAAAAAGAAAAAATGGTTGTGATTCGACTCATTCCAGCATAAAATTCATTTGGGGGCTTTTTTCGGGAAATAACGTTCGCAAAGGTTCATCTTTCCGTGAAGTATGGTAACCCAACAAAAGCTGAACCAACTCCCCAATCGGAACATGAAAATGGAAGTCACCTTCTTTGTGTTGTCTTTTACACTCTCCTCCTTGAACAACAAAAGTATCCTCATTTTCCGGCAAAAGAGAATCTTTCACCGAAAGCGAGAAAATCTTATCTTCGTAACGTTGGGCAAAAACACTTAACAAGGTTTCTGCATCGATTATCCGAGCCATTCCCACGAGGTTTCGTTTGGGCGGGAATCCGAAGAGAGCAGCCTCCTCGACGATCGAACAAAAATCGTCGAACGATTTTTGCACCGTCATATCCTTTTGTCTGAACCAGGCATCAAACTCGCGATAAGCTCCATATAAATCGTCGGGGTGACGAGCAAGCAATTCCTTTAACGAAGGCAATTCTTCCGTGCCCGCATCGAATGCCTGAGCAAAACCAAACGGGGCGTAAAATTCCATCAGTCCTGCATCTTGAGGCACCAATAGGGTAAGAGGGATATTTCTTTTTCTCATTTCTTGAAAAGACTGCTTCAAGAGAGCAGACATATATCCTTTGCCACGATATGCAGGAAGCGTGCATGCTCCTGAAATATACGCTATGGGAATTTCTTTCTCACAAAAAGTGAACATATAGGGCAACATTTGCAGCGACGCTGCGGGTTTGCCGTTTTCAATATACACCAACGTATTTTCGTTGCGATATTTATCACGAAAATAGATATCCATATACGCATCGGGGTCGCCAAAAACGGTTTTCCACATGTGTCGTACCTGAGGCGCTATAGTATTATCGGCATATTTTATCATTTGTCACTACACGGGTAATTGGGTGATTGGTTAAAAATAAATACAACTATTCGGCGAAGAAAAATTATTTACCTTTCAACCTTAGGGTGTATTTTTCCAACAAAATATCGGGTCGATAAGAAAGTTTCGCTTTACGTAACGATTTAAGCCCCATATCTTCTTCTCTATTGATATAAGTAAACTCGCTTGCTTCATGTTCCACGAATTGCTGATTGATGATGGCATATGCCTCGGGCACATCGTCGCTCATTGCCTTCTCTACATGCACATCAAGCGTATCTTTGGTAAGTTGTGAACCAACGGAGAAAGCAATCATTTGCCCTTCAATGCAAATTACGCCCCCACGCAATTCCAAATATTCAAAATTATCGAGCATCATCCGTGTTGCATAATGATCAAACCTCAACGACAAATCTTTATCTTCGCCTTTCTCTTCCATCCATTTTTCCAACATTTGCTTGCATTCCTTCACCAAATCGGGTCTCCCCGTCAACGATTTATACGACCAATCGTAATTTTTTTGAACCGATTGACGTAATTTCGCTTACTTTGCAACTTCCTGCCTTTCAGATGGATAAGTTTATCCGAAGTGTAAATATAATCAAATAATTTTCTATCGGGTGTTTTACGGAATGCTCCCGGCATCGCCGCATCGATTTCTTTCCACATCTGTGGAGTTACGGAACTCAACCGAAAAGGGATGCCAAGCCGGGAAGCATCTTCCATTAATATTTCTATGGCCCCTTTCAGGTTACCCATTCCAAGAGGTTTGAGGTAAGATATGCTGTTGTCATCGTCTCTAAAACGAATCAACAACCAATCGTTGTATATCGTAAATTCGGTTTGAAACTTTCTGCTCCAACAACACAAATTGGTAAAACAAAACTCGGAAGCCCGATAATTTTGTTGCTCCAAAAAAGGTTGAATAAGTGGTTTATCTTCAAGTTCCACTTTTTTGAATGATAACATATATATAAATTTTTGCTTTGTTTATACAATAAAAAAGCGATCGGATAGGAGTTTTTCTTCCCGATTGCGTTCTTTAAATAATAAGTACCGTATATTTAAAAAGGTCTGAAACCCATAATTTGCCGTACTTCTTTCAGCGTTTTCGAAGCACTCTCCCGTGCTTTTTCTGCTCCTTCGGTGGTCACTTTATGCAAATAAGCATCATCTTTCTCTATTTCCAGAATCCGTTCACGGATAGGAGAAGTCACTTTGATGATATCTTCTGCAAGTTGTTTTTTCATATCGCTGTAACGAATCTCACATTTGTTCCAAAGCTCTTCGTAATGTTGTACCACTTCGGGCTCCGAAACTGCTTTCATTAGGGTAAAAAGATTTTCGATATAATCGGGTTTGGGAGAATTAAATTCTTTGGGCCCGGAGTCGGTAAGTGCTCGTTTCACTTTTTTTTCGATCTCTTCGGGTGCATCGGAAAGATAAATAGCATTTCCCTCCGATTTTCCCATCTTCCCACTTCCATCCAAACCGGGAATTTTAATCAATTCTTGCCCAAAATTATAAGCCACCGGTTCTTTAAAATATTCAACACCGTAAAAATTGTTGAATCTGCGTGCAAACCGGCGCGTCATTTCCAAATGCTGCTCCTGATCCTTTCCTACCGGAACTTTATCGGCATGATGAATAATAATATCGGCAGCCATCAAGGTGGGATACGTCAATAAACCGGCATTGATATTATCGGGCTGCTTGCGTGCTTTCTCTTTAAAAGAAGTCGTTTTTGCCAATTCTCCCAAATAGGCATGCATGTTCAGATAAAGATACAACTCCGCTATTTCGGGAATATCGCTTTGTAAGTAAATAATGGACTTTTCGGGGTCGATACCTGCAGCCAGATAATCGACCAATACATTTTTCACATTGGCATGCAACGATTTCGGATCGGGATGCGTTGTGAGCGAATGAATATCCGCGATAAAGAAAAAACACTGGTTTTCGTCCTGCATCCGAATGAAATTGCGCAATGCACCAAAATAATTTCCCAAATGCAAATTGCCCGTTGAGCGAATACCGCTTACTACTATATCCATAATTTTATACTTCGATCTCAGAAAGAGCTGTTTAATTTCAACATGCAAATTTACATGATAATTTTCAATTTACACAAAGACAAGCAAAAATAACGGAGTCGGAGTGTTTTTTTCTACCGTCGGGGTTTCCGACAAAAACGAAACAAGATATGATCTGCCTTCGGAAAATGCGTGTTAACAATAACTAACTAAATTCCTCCCTCGGATTTTCCGACGTAAGATAAAATAAATAATATCCTATTTCTGAAAATCCGACAGACATAATTTGAATTTTTTAACCCAAAAACAGCTTCGTTTCGGCAGTAAATCAGCTTCCTTTGTTAAAGAATAGGATTAGGAAGCGGGAAAATCGAAATTTTCATATCCATCGGAAAATCCGACGAGGGATAAAAAAAAATTTTCCTCATCTCGGAAAACGATTTTTCCATGCAAATCGTCCTTTTTTTTCGGATATCGATCATACAATCAGCAATTAAAGGATTACCCCTTTTGTCGGAGAATCGCGATTCTGCTGTCATTTATGTATTAACATTATTAATGTTAATAATGCTAATAATGTTTATTATTGTAAACACCCATGAAATGTACCAAAAAAAGCCCGCAATCGCGTCTGCTTATTAACGCTAAAAAATAAACCGATGATCGATGGAGGATAATAAGCTGTTTAAAATGCTCATCTACTTGAAATCCATATAAATATACAAATTTCTATTTATATAAACAACTTCTTTGTCACAAATATCTCAATCTGCGATGAAGTTAAAGAAAAATTTCTGCAAATAATTCTTCCCAAGATGCTTAAAAATGTTTACTTTTGCACTGCGATTAAAATCGGGGAAATTGGAAATAAAAATAATACATACAAATATTTAATTAAAAGCTATGAGTTGGTTAATCAAATCTTCTATTGGCCGCAAATTCGTCATGAGCATTTCCGGCTTATTTATGATTCTTTTTTTGCTTTTCCACATGTCGATGAACTTGGCATTGGTGTTTTCGTTGGAAGCCTACGACAAAATTTGTGAGTTTTTGGGAGCCAATTGGTATGCCGTCATTGGAACGCTTGTTTTGGCAGCGGGATTTGCCGTGCATATCATTTATGCCATCATGCTTACCTTGCAAAACAGGAAAGCACGTGGCAAGGATCGTTACGCTTCCTCAAGCAAAACTCCCACCGAATGGTCTTCCAAAAACATGTTTGTACTGGGGCTGTGTATAGTGCTTTTTTTGATTCTTCATTTATACCAATTATGGTTTAATATGCAGTTTAAGGAATTGATAGGCGACCCCACAGCCGTCAGTAAAGGCTCGGAACTGGTAGTTCCTCTCTTTCAAAATATTTGGGTTGTGCTTGTCTACCTTGCCGCCTTTGTGCTATTATGGTTTCATTTGACTCATGGTTTTTGGAGCGCACTGCACACTATCGGTTGGAGCAATACAGTATGGCTGAAACGCATAAAAGTAATCGGGAATATTTTTGCCACGATTATTCTGATCGGGTTTTCAATTATACCCCTTTACATTTACTTCGCCTATTAAAGTGGCCATTCCCCTTTTAATTTCACTTTTAAACTACTAACGAAAATTTTCAGATATGACTCAAATAAACTCAAAAATCCCCGAAGGGCCTCTTGCCGAAAAATGGACAAATTACAAAGACCACCAGAAATTAGTGAATCCGGCCAATAAAAGGCATCTCGATATCATTGTTGTGGGCACAGGTTTAGCAGGTGCTTCAGCAGCCGCATCACTTGGCGAACTCGGATTCAATGTCTTAAATTTCTGTATCCAAGATTCTCCTCGTCGTGCACACTCTATTGCTGCGCAAGGAGGAATCAATGCGGCAAAAAATTATCAAAATGATGGCGACTCCGTTTATCGCTTATTTTACGATACCATCAAAGGAGGCGATTACCGCGCACGCGAAGCCAATGTTTACCGTTTAGCCGAAATTTCCAACGATATCATTGATCTATCCGTTGCTCAAGGAGTTCCTTTTGCCCGCGAATACGGAGGTTTGCTCGACAATCGTTCGTTTGGAGGTGCACAAGTATCGCGAACCTTTTATGCACGTGGTCAAACAGGGCAACAACTGCTGGTTGGTGCATATTCGGCATTGAGCCGCGCCATTCACAAAGGTCAGGTAAAAATGTACACCCGTCGCGAAATGCTCGATTTAATTGTGATTGACGGTCGCGCTCGGGGAATTATTGTAAGAAATCTGGTTACGGGAAAAATAGAACGTTACGCTGCACATGCCGTAGTTGTAGCAACCGGCGGATACGGAAATACCTATTTCCTTTCTACAAACGCCATGAGTTCCAACGGATCGGCAGCGTGGCAATGTTATAAAAAAGGAGCATATTTTGCCAATCCGTGTATGACTCAAATTCATCCGACATGTATTCCCGTTCAAGGTGAATTTCAATCGAAACTCACCCTTATGTCGGAATCGCTCCGAAATGATGGACGCATCTGGGTGCCAAAGAAAAAAGAAGATGCCGAAGCTATCCGCGCAGGTAAACTCAAACCGACCGACATTAAAGAAGAAGACCGCGATTACTATTTAGAGCGTCGTTATCCGGCTTACGGTAATCTTGTACCTCGCGATGTTGCATCGCGTGCAGCCAAAGAACGATGCGATGCCGGTTATGGTGTTGGGCCCACGGGATATGCTGTTTATCTGGATTTTTCGGATGCCATTAAACGCTTAGGGAAAAGTGTTATTGAGGAAAAATACGGCAATCTTTTTCAGATGTACAAAAAAATTATGAACGAAGACCCGTACGAAACCCCGATGATGATTTATCCGGCCATTCATTATACAATGGGAGGAATTTGGGTTGACTACGAGCTCATGACTTCCATTCCGGGTCTTTTTGCTATCGGAGAAGCCAATTTTTCCGATCATGGAGCAAACCGTTTAGGAGCTTCCGCATTGATGCAAGGATTGGCAGACGGATATTTTATTCTTCCATACACTATGCAAAATTACCTTGCTGATCAAATTCAGGTACCGCGATTCGATACCAATCGCCCGGAATTCGATGAAGCAGAAAAAGGCATTGAGGAGCGTATTTCAAAACTTATGCACATTAATGGCAAACATTCGGTTGACTATTTCCATAAAAAATTAGGTCACATCATGTGGGAATACGTGGGCATGTCGCGCAGTGCGGAAGGATTGAAATTTGCACTGAAAGAAATTAAAGCATTGAAAAAAGAATTTTGGACGGATGTTCGCATTCCGGGAACAGAAGAAACCGTGAATCCCGAACTTGAAAAAGCCCTTCGACTTGCCGACTTCTTTGAGATAGGAGAGCTGATAGCGCTTGACGCTCTTCATCGTGAAGAATCGTGTGGCGGCCATTTCCGGTCAGAATATCAGACGCCCGACGGCGAAGCGCTTCGCAACGACGAAGAATTCTCCTTCGTTTCGTGTTGGGAATATCAGGGCGAAGACAAAGAGCCTATTCTGCACAAAGAACCCCTAAATTATCAATTCGTGGTTCCTCAACAACGTAACTATAAGTCATAATACAAAAACGATTGCTCTATGGATAAAAATATAAATATCAAATTAAGAATCTGGCGTCAGAAAGGGCCGAAAGAAAAAGGTGCTTTTGAGACCTATGAATTGAAAAATGTGTATCAAGGAAGCTCATTCCTGGAAATGCTCGATATGCTGAACGACCAGCTCGTCAGCGAAGGTAAAGAGCCGGTTGCTTTCGATCACGACTGCCGGGAAGGGATTTGCGGAATGTGCAGTCTTTACGTAAACGGCCATCCACATGGTCCGGACGAAGAAATAACCACCTGTCAACTATATATGCGCAAATTTAACGATGGCGACACCATTACCATTGAACCTTGGCGATCGGCCGGCTTTCCCGTTGTTAAAGACCTTATGGTCGATCGTTCCGCATTCGATAAAATCATTCAGGCAGGAGGATACATTTCCGTCAACACAGGTGGCACTCCCGACGCCAATACCATTCCCATCCCAAAAGACAACGCCGAAGCCGCTATGGATGCCGCAGCATGTATAGGCTGTGGAGCATGTGTTGCAGCATGTAAAAATGGATCGGCAATGTTGTTTGTTGCGGCAAAAGTAAGCCATTTGGCCCTCTTGCCTCAAGGACGAATCGAAGCAGCTAAACGTGCCAAAGCCATGGTGGCAAAAATGGATGAATTGGGATTCGGAAATTGCACCAATACCGGCGCATGCGAAGTTGAATGCCCCAAAAATATTTCAATCACCAATATTGCACGTCTGAATCGCGAATTCTTGAAAGCAAAATTCAAAGATTAAAAACCAAATTATAATTCAACATATTTTGAAGCATTTTGTTTCTATTAAAAGAAGCGAAATGCTTTTTTTATTATAATAAACAATAGTCTATGTTAACATCCTTTTGATCCTCTATTTTGTTATATATACGTTAATTGATTAAGTTTGACTTTAAAAACCCAACCAAATGCAAGAAGAGTATGTCTTACCAACTAAAATTGGATAAATATGAAAAAATTAATCCTTAACACAACAATTATCATTTTGTCTATGCTTGCTCTGCCGGCTTTTTCGCAAATTCGATTTGGCATAAGGGGAGATATAGGGCTCAATAACCCAACTTTTACCAGCAACGCATTGAAAGTCGAGAACATGACAAATTACAGTATCGGACCTTCTCTGGAAAGCATGCTCAATTTATTTGTTGCCGATGTAGGCATTGATGCATCGCTTTTATATTCAAACAATCGAATGACTGTGTCAACAATAGAAAACGAAAATATCTCGAAAAAAATCACAAACCACTATGTTAAACTTCCCGTGAATTTGAAAGTTAAATTCGGCATCGGGCTGCATCTGATAAAAATGTACGCAGCAGTGGGCCCCTATGCAGCTTATCTGATTTCGGGAGATAAAATCAAACTCGACGATGCAGTAGAAAATGTAAAAGCCAAATCATTCGAAGCGGGAACCAATATCGGCGTGGGGTTTGAAGTGCTAAGGATATTTCAGCTGGGTGTAAATTATGGCATTAAACATACCGATAATTACAAAATCGATAAGCCCGATTGGAGCGATCCGTTGAACGGAAAAACAAAGTGCTGGTCGATTATCGGATCGATATATCTCTAAATTAAATGTTTGCCGATGTAATTCTTCCTCTCCCCCTTTCCAATACTTTTACTTATGCTGTTCCAACAAAAATGTGCAATAAGATTGGAAAAGGATTTCGTGTGATTGTTCCTTTCGGAAAACGAAAATATTACACAGCCGTTGTTGTCGCACTTCATGAAAAGAAGCCAAAATCGGTCGAGACAAAAGAAATTTATTCCCTTATCGACCACCACCCCATCGTAAACGATTACCAACTCAAATTATGGGAATGGATTTCTTTTTATTATTTATCGTCGCTTGGCGATGTGTATAAAGCAGCGGTACCTGCTAAACTCAGGATGGAAAGCGAAACTAGCGTCGAATTAAAAAAAACAGAAGAAAATAATTCCCCTCTTACTCCAACCGAGAAAAAAATAACAACTTATTTACAAGACAAGGGAGCAGCAAAAATATCGGAACTCGAAAAAAATCTGCAAATACCAACCATTTTTTCTTACATTTATAGACTAACGGAAAAGGGAATCATCACCACCTACGAAACCATTGAACACAAATTTAAACCGAAAACCGAAAAATTTATTTCCATTAATCCCGAAATAGATAAAAACGACATTCCGGCACTTATCGGCAGAGCAAAGAAACAACAGCTACTTTACGAACAAATAATTTCTTTGCTTTCAAAAAAAAATATCCCATATATAAGCCGAGAAGAAATACGTAAAGAAACTAAAGCCTCTTCTTCCGTTCTCGGCGGATTGATCAAAAAAAATATTTTACGCCAATTTTCCAAAGAAGTAAGTCGCATTGCTTCGGAAGCAACACCTACACGAAAACCATTCCCTTTAAGCGAACATCAACAACAAGCATTTGACGAAATATGCAATTGCTTTACCAATACAAACACCTGCTTATTACATGGAGTCACCTCGAGCGGGAAAACCGAGATTTATATCCATCTCATCGAAAAGATGCTTCAAGAAGGAAAACAAACCCTTTATCTCGTGCCCGAAATTGCCCTTACCACCCAGCTCACCCAACGACTACAAGCCGTATTTGGCGACAAATTGGGCATCTATCATTCGAAAATAAATGATAACGAACGTACCGAAATCTGGCAGAAAATGCTATCGGATCACCCTTACGAAATCGTTATCGGCGTACGCTCCTCTTTATTTCTTCCGTTTCATCAATTGGGATTGATCATTGTAGACGAAGAACACGAAAGCAGTTACAAACAACAGCAAGTTGCCCCGCGTTATCACGCTCGCGACACAGCCATCGTGTTGGCACATTTGATGGGTGCAAAAACATTGCTGGGATCGGCTACTCCCGCTATTGAATCTTTTTACAACGCAAAAAGAGGTAAATACGGCCTTGTTACACTAACAAGACGCTTCGAAGAAGTGCTCATGCCGGAAATCATAATCGAGAACACCAAAGAATTGCGCCGAAAAAGGAAAATGAAATCCATTTTCACCCCTACCCTTATCGATCATATCCGGCAAGCACTGGAAAATGAAGAACAGGTTATTCTCTTTCGCAACAGAAGAGGGTTTGCACCAAGAATAGAATGTAAACTTTGTGCATGGACTCCCAAATGCAAGCATTGCGATGTAACTCTTACTTATCATAAATACCGCAACGAATTGATATGCCACTATTGCAATAGAGCTTATCCTACACCCACAGAATGCCCTGTATGTCACGAAAAAAGTTTGGAATTTATCGGCCAAGGAACGGAACAAGTTGAAGAAGAAGTTTTGCGTCTTTTCCCGGGAACAAGTGTTGCCCGTATGGACACCGATACAACACAGGGGAAAAAAGCATACGAGCGAATCATCACCGATTTCCAAAACAAAAAGATTCAGATATTAGTAGGTACTCAAATGGTTTCGAAAGGTTTGGATTTCGATAATGTGAGTGTAGTAGGAATTATTGCAGCCGACAGCTTGCTAAATTACCCCGATTTCCGCTCCCATGAACGCGGATTTCAACTCATGATGCAGGCAAGTGGCCGTGCCGGACGGCGCAACAAGCGTGGGACAGTTATCATTCAAACTACACAGCCCGAACTACCCATTTATCAATTTATTGCTGAGAACAACTATGAGGGGTTTTTCAATATGCAATTAGCAGAACGAAAAATCTTCAAATATCCTCCTTTCTATCGCTTAATTTCTATTGAATTGAAAGACAAAAACGAACAACGAGCCGATGCCGCTTCACATTATTTTACCAACATATTACGTGGCTCACTTCAAGACAAAATACTTGGACCGAATAAACCGGTTATAAGCAGAATCCGATCGTATTATATCCGTGAAATTCTGCTCAAACTGGAAAATAATTTATCTGCATCGTTCGTGAGAAAATGTATTCGCCAAACCGAACAGCGTATGCGAGAAAAACCGGAATTCAGATACGTGGTGTTAAACTATGATGTTGATCCTGTATAAACTCCCTTAAAAACACAAAAAACCGGCATTTCAAAAAGCAATGCCGGTTTTTTTGCCTATTTTTTTCCTTCCATTCACATGGAATATCATTTCATTTCAACTTCTTCTTTGAGATCTATTTCGTTTCCATCTTTATCGTAAAATACATATTCTAAAAATCCGAGATTTTGATCCGGGATAATTTTTATGTTTACATTGTATTTTTTCCTCCATTGATGCTTCAACGAAAATAACCCCTTTTCTACATACGCTGCCACATAGGGATGAATATGCAGACTAAATTTCTTCACTTTAAGCTTATTGGCCAAATAATCAATTTTACCTTCCAGTGTGTCGGTAAACAAAAGAGACGATTTGATTTTTCCTTTACCAAAACAGGTGGGGCAAACTTCACTGGTAGCAACTTCAATTTCGGGGCGCACACGTTGACGCGTTATCTGCATTAATCCGAACTTACTTAGAGGCAATATATTGTGTTTAGCCCTATCGTGAGCCATAAAATCTTGCATTTTAGCCAGTAAATTGGTTCGATGTTCACCTTTGATCATATCGATGAAATCGATCACAATAATCCCCCCCATATCACGCAAACGCAATTGACGGGCAATTTCTTCGGCTGCTGCAACATTTACTTCAAATGCATTTTCCTCTTGTCCGAGCGACGATTTATTTCGGTTTCCGCTATTTACATCGATCACATGTAAGGCTTCGGTATGCTCAATAATCAAATAAGCACCATTTTTGAAAGTGACTGTTTTTCCAAAAAGCTGTTTAATTTGTTTCGTAACACCAAAATTGTCCATAATAGGCAAAGCACCCGTATAAAGTTTAACGATATTCTTCCTGTCCGGTGCAATAAGACCTACATAATCGGCAATTTGTTTGGCTACGTCTTTATCATTAACATGAATGTTCCCAAAAGAGGGATTAAAGATATCGCGAAGCAAAGCAACTGTTCTTGAGGTTTCTTCATAAAGGAGTGCAGGTGCTTTTGCTTTCAACAACTTTCTACACGTGTCTTCCCACTTCTGAATCAACAATTTGAGCTCGGCATCGAGTTCCGCAACACGTTTTCCCTCGGCATTGGTGCGAATAATCACACCGAAATTTTTGGGTTTTATACTCTGTACAAGTTGTCGCAAACGGGCACGCTCTTCGCGTGATTTTATTTTTTGTGATACCGATACTCTATCAATAAACGGTATCAGTACCAGAAAACGACCGGCAAAAGAAATCTCAGCGGTCAACCGTGGACCTTTGGTTGAAATGGGTTCTTTGGCAATCTGTACAAGGATTTCTTGACCCACTTTCAAAACGTCAGTTATACTGCCACTTTTGTCAATATCGGGCTGCAGTTTCATTTTCTGAACCTGCGGTATTTTTTTCTTATTTGCGACTAACTTCTGAAAATATAAAACCGAATTAAATTCTGCCCCTAGATCTAAATA
>CAYUIY010000053.1:0-13965 GCA_964444915.1 uncultured Dysgonomonadaceae bacterium | reverse complement strand
TGGTGGAACTCAACTCTGTTGAATTGGAAGACCGAATCAAACAAGAAGTGGAAGATAATCCGGCATTGGAGACAGTTGATCATGCCGAGGCAAATGCCGATGACGAATATGATTTCGAAAACAACGACAACGATAAAGAAGAAGATTCACTTTCACAAGAAGATATCTTACTAGGAGATTATTTTTCGGAAGACGATGTACCCGATTATCATACGAGTTATTCGTCATCGGGCGAATCACGTCAAAGAGAATTTGTTTATTCCGACGAAAAAACACTCAACGAATCTTTGTTGGAACAAATCAATTTACATCAGCTTAACGAACGGCAAAAAATTATTGCCGAATACATCATCGGCAATCTCGACGAGAACGGTTATTTGCAACGCGACTTAACGGCTATTTCAAACGATTTGCTCCTTCAACAACATATCGATGCATCGTCGCTCGAAATGGAAGATATCTTGTACGAGATACAAGATCTCGATCCGGCAGGAATTGGAGCACGCGATTTGCAGGAATGCCTACTGCTTCAGCTGCAACGCAAAAAACCTTCGCCCGCAGTAAAAATCGCCAAAGAAATTCTGACCAACCATTTCGAAGAGTTTTCACGCAAACATTACGAAAAAATCATGCGTAAGCTCAACCTATCCGAGGAAGAACTACGCAAAGCGATCAACGAAATCACCTCGCTGAATCCAAAACCCGGAAGTTCGTGGAGCAATCCGATTGAAATAGCCATGAGCAATATCACCCCCGATTTCATTGTTGAATCGGACAACGAAGGAGTAACTATGTACCTCAATAACCAAAATATTCCTGACTTGAAAATAAACCGCGAATTTTTTGAAATGGTACAAGGATACAATCAGAATAAAGAAAGCATGTCGACTCAAGACAAGCAAACCATGCTGTTTATGAAGCAGAAAATGGATTCGGCGAAATGGTTTATTGATGCGGTCAAACAACGACAAAACACGTTGCAACGCACAATGGAAGCCATCGTAACCATCCAGCACGACTTTTTTCTCACCGGCGATGAAACCAAACTCAAGCCTATGATATTAAAAGACGTGGCCGAAAGGACAGGATTCGATATTTCTACCATTTCGCGCGTGAGCAATAGCAAATATGTGCAAACCAATACAGGCGTTTATCCGCTCAAATTTTTCTTTTCCGAAGCCCTGCAAAACAAAGCAGGGAAAAATGTATCGTCTCACGAAGTGAAGTATATCCTGAAAAAAAGCATCGAAAACGAAGACCCGTCAAAACCTTTGACCGACGATCAAATCACACAAATACTCAACCAAAAAGGATACAAAATTGCTCGCCGCACTGTAGCTAAATACCGCGAACAATTAAATATTCCTGTGGCACGACTGAGAAAAAAAATTTAATCTTATTAAAAATCACTTCTCCAAAATAGTAATCCGATGAAATTATTGGCTCGTATCATTTCCATAATTTTTCAACCCTTATTAATGCCCGTTTACAACATATTGCTGCTGTTTATTTATACAGATCAATTTCGCATGACATATGCCGATCATTTCTTCGAAATTCTTCTCCCCGTTTTCGTATTTTCGTTTGCGATCCCATCCCTTTCTATTTTATTAATGTATCGCTTGCGCATCATCTCCAACATATCACTTGATATTCGCCACGAACGGTTTATCCCATACATTTTCACCTTAATTTCTTATGGATTTACCATCTTTTTCTACCATAAAATGGGTATGCCCTTTTGGTTTATCATGCTCAATGTGGCTTCACTTATTGTAATGGCGCTTGCCATTGTGGTTACCCTATGGTGGAAAATCAGCGCCCACATGTTTGGTGTGGGAGGATTAATGGGAGGTGTAATAGCAGTAAGCTATTTCGTGGAACATATTAATCCACACTATCTTATTATGGCATTGTTTCTGGTTTCCAGATTGGTAGGATCCTCGCGACTATTGCTAAAAAAACACACCCCGGCCCAGGTCTATACCGGTTTTTTACTCGGATTTATGATTACATTTATTTGTGTGTATCTGGGTGTCTGACAAACCACCGAACATCCGTTAAAAGTATTTTGCCAATAACAAAATAAGCACTATTTTTACATCACATTAAAAACCTTTAAAAAAAAGCATATGAATTTTCCTGAAAATGTAAAATACTCTCACGATCACGAATGGATCAGAGTAGAAGGCAATGAAGCTTATGTAGGAATAACCGATTTTGCGCAAAGCGAATTGGGTGAAATAGTGTATGTGGATATACCCACCGTAGGCGAAACCCTCGAAGGCGGCGAAGTATTCGGCAGCATCGAAGCCGTAAAAACCGTTTCCGACCTACTGATGCCTGTGACGGGGAAAGTACTGGAAATGAATGCTGACCTGGAAGATGCACCCGAATTGGTAAACAAGGACCCCTACGATGAAGGATGGATCATTAAAATTACTATTCAGAAACCCGAAGAACTCGACAGCCTTCTTTCGGCCGAACAATACAAAAACTTCATCGGCAAATAATCAATACATAAGAGGAATCATGAAACCGATAGTAAGTATCATTATGGGCAGCACGTCCGATCTGCCCATAATGGAAAAAGCAGCACAATTTTTCGACGATATGGAAATTCCGTTCGAAATGAATGCATTATCGGCACATCGCACACCTGATGCAGTTGAACAATTTGCTAAAAATGCCCATGCGCGCGGAATAAAGGTCATTATTGCGGCAGCCGGAATGGCAGCACATCTTCCCGGCGTAATCGCATCGATGACTACCTTGCCCGTCATTGGCGTACCCATTAATTCGTCGCTCGAAGGGATGGATGCCTTACTGGCCATTGTGCAAATGCCTCCGGGAATTCCTGTGGCAACGGTCGGTATAAACGGAGCTCTAAATGCGGCAATTCTTGCTCTGCAAATTATTTCGGTAAATGATGAACAACTGCAACAAAAGCTCGCCGACTATAAAGCGGGCTTGAAAAACAAAATCACCAAAGCAAACGAAGAATTGGCTGCCATAAAATATAAATTCAAAACCAACTAATTTCTTTTGCAACGTTACTATGAATCTCGAAGAAATAAAATCGATTATCAACCGCGAAGCCCATGCTGTTTTGAATATACCTGTCACTGAACAATACAACAAAGCCGTAGATTTAATTGTTGAACACGTGCACAAAAGAAAAGGAAAACTTGTGATCAGTGGTATGGGAAAAGCCGGCCAAATCGGTCAGAATATTGCCACCACTTTTTGTTCTACCGGCACGCCGGCCATTTTTTTGCACCCCAGCGAAGCCCAACACGGCGATCTGGGTATTCTTCAAGACAACGACGTACTTCTTTTAATTACCAATTCAGGTAAAACCCGCGAAATTATCGAACTCATCGATCTGGCTCGAGGCATGTATGCCGCCATTCCCATTATTGTAATTACCGGCAACAAAGACAGTGTACTGGCCAAAGAGGCCAATGTACTCCTTCTGACGGGAAGTCCCTCCGAAGTATGCCCGCTGGAACTTACCCCCACAACATCGACAACCGTTATGACAGTGATGGGAGATATTCTGGTAGTTGAAACCATGAAACGAATCGGTTTCACGGCAAAAGAATATGCAAAACGCCATCACGGTGGATATCTGGGCGACGTTTCAAGAGAAAAAAGCAAATAGATATGTACACTGTATTATAGTATGATTGTATTATCTTTTACAACCACATAAAAAAACCCGAAAATTGCATGTTTTCGGGTTTTTTATTCGTATCTCATTGCTTTTGTGAAATCTATCGGCGCCGGTACGTTTTTTTGGCATTTTCCTTAGCCCTTTCTCTAGCCATCTTTTCCTGCATTTTTTGTGCTTCTTCTAATCGAGCCATAAATCCCGATTTTTTGACCGGTTTCTTTCTATTCTCCTCCAATTGAGCCAACAACTTATCGTCATCTATAAATTGCTTAAACATAAAGGTAATAACAATTGAAATCAATGTAGAAAGGAAATAATAATAGGTCAAACCCGCAGGGTAAGAATTCAAGAAAAAGAACATGAATAACGACATAAAAATAGGCATATACTTCATTGCCTTCATCTGTTGTTGGCCGGTATCCGTCAGACTCATGTTGTAAAGTCCAAAAATCACATTCACGGCAGTCATCAGCAAGCAAAACAGACTGATATGATTTCCTAGGAACTTGCTAATGATCGGAATATTAGCACTCCACGAAATAATGGAATCGTACGTCGAAAGGTCATCGGCCCACAAAAATCCTTGCTGACGCAATTCGATAGCCGACGGGAAAAAGAAGAACAAGGCCAATAAGACAGGCATCTGCAACAACATGGGCAAACATCCGCTCATGGGGTTTACCCCGGCCTTCTGATACAACTCCATCGTTGCCTGCTGGCGTTTCATCATCGATTCCTGATCTTGTCCGGGATATTTCTTTTCAATTTCTATGATTTCGGGTCTCAACACACGCATTTTTGCCGACGACATATACGACTTGTAAGTGAGCGGGAGTATGATCAATTTCACCATTAAGGTAAGAATGAAAATAATCAATCCCATGTTCCAATTGAGCGAAAGGAAAAAGTTGAACACCGGTATGACCAACCCTTTGTTTACCCAACTCAACCAGCGGTAACCCAATTCTACCTGTTCTTGCAGATATAATTTGTCTTCCGGATTTTTCACTCCCTTGTCATAGGCCTTCAGCGTGGTATAATGTACAGGACCGAAATAATACCTGAATCCCACGGTATGTTCATTTTTTTCGGGATCGGATACAATAGGAACCCATGCATCGGCTTTATAATCTTTCAAATAATCTTCTGAAACAAGAGGTGTTGACGAGAGTATAACACTTTCGAAAGGTTTATCGGGAATAACAACCGACGTAAAAAACTGATCTTTAAATGCGAACCATTGAATGGGTTCGGTAATTTCTTTTGTATCCTTCCGGCTCTCGCTCATTTTTTTGGTACCCTGATTATGATACCGGTAAAAAATACGCGAATACCTTCTCTCGAAAGCTTCGCCCTTTTCTTGTCGACGCAGTTTCTGTGCCCAGTTTATTTTGAAATTCGTTAAACTTTCGGGGTGTAACCCATTGTTCATCCCCACCAATCGGATGTCGAATTTCATCATGTATTCGTTCTCGGGAAGGGTATACACAAAATCGAGATATTGACTGTCAGAATGTTTCAAGCGCATCGTTACCGAGCGGCCATCGTCGGAAATTATTGGCACAAACATTTGTTCTACAGTCGACAGCTTCACGCTTTTACGATTATACAAGTCGAGATTAAAATATTCCTCATCGCCTTCAAAAAGATAAAGGCTATCCTTATTGTAACGCAAATATCCTTTCAACTGTACCGAGTGAATGCCTCCTCCTTCGGTATCGAGTAAAAGTTTCACTTTTTCGTTTTCGAGCGTCACAAGCTGCCTTTCGGGAAGAGTAAAAGGCTCAAGTGAGTCACTTTTGGCTTCCGAAGGAGCAAAATCAAAAAAATCAGCTACATCATTTCTTGTCTGCTGAATTAAAGCTACGCTGTCGGCAACCTGCTTTTCTGCTTCCACTCTTGCTTTCTCCATTTCTACCATCACCAACGAATCGTGAATTCGCCGTTGTTCCGCTAATTTTTCCTGATTCGGACGGTTATAAATTGAGAACAAAACAATAATAGCCCCAATCAGCAACAAACCAATAGTCGTATTTTTATCCATCCTTTTTCTTTATGTCGATTTACTTTTCTTTATGCAAAACATTTGTTTCTTTACGCTCATCCTTCATTTTGATAGCAGCATCCATAAAACTCATAAACAACGGATTGGGTGATATCACCGTACTGTTGTATTCGGGATGAAACTGTGTTCCCAAATACCATCGTTTGGAGGGTATCTCCACTATTTCCACCAAATCTGAATCGGGATTTATTCCCGTACACACCATCCCTGCTGCTTCAAATTCCTCTTTGTATTTGTTATTGAACTCATAACGATGACGGTGTCGTTCTTGAATGAGTTCTTTTCCGTAAGCCTTATAAGCGAGCGAATCTTTTTTCAGCACACAATCATATGTACCAAGGCGCATCGTGCCCCCCATATTCGTGATGTGTTTCTGCTCGTCCATCAAATCGATAACATTCTGCTTGGTTTCCGGCTCCATTTCGGTAGAATCGGCATCGGTATACCCCAACACATTACGGGCAAACTCAATAACCATGCACTGCATACCCAGGCAAATACCGAACGTGGGGATATCGTTTTCGCGGGCATATTTCAACGCCGTCAATTTGCCGTCGATCCCCCGCTGTCCAAATCCCGGTGCAACAACAATGCCGTCTGCATCCTGTAATATCTCTTCCACATTTTCTTCGTTTATTTTTTCGGAATGACATACATCCAACACCAATTTGCGGTCGTGATAAATGGCAGCTTGCGAAAGGGCTTCGCTGATAGACTTGTATGCATCGGGCAATTCGGCATATTTGCCTATTAATTTAATGCGGACTTCTTCTGTGGCATTTTTGCTTTTCTCGAGAAAAGCAATCCACGGCTTCATGGCCGGTTTTTCTCCCACCGGCATATTCATTTTGCGCAACACCACCTCATCCATTCCTTGGTCGCGCATCATAATGGGAACTTCATAAATGGATGAGACGTCAACCGACTGGATAACCGCCTGCTTTTCGACATTGCAAAACAACGCCACCTTATGTAAAATATCTTCGCTCAGTTCTTGTTCGGTACGAAGCACCAGCATATCGGGTTGAATACCCAGCGACAGCAACTCTTTTACCGAGTGCTGAGTTGGTTTGGTTTTCACCTCACCCGCTGCCTTCAGATAAGGCACATAAGTAAGATGCATGCAAAAACAATTTCTGCCCAATTCCCAACGCAACTGACGAACTGCTTCCAAAAACGGTGTAGACTCTATGTCGCCTACTGTTCCACCAATTTCGGTAATCACAAAATCGAATTTGTGTTTAATACCCAGCCGTTTGATATTTCGTTTAATTTCGTCGGTAATATGCGGGATTACCTGTACTGTTTTTCCCAAATAATCGCCCCGACGCTCTTTCATAATCACATTCTGATAAATGCGCCCGGTAGTGATAATATTGTCGCGAGTGGTCTGAATATTAAGAAAACGTTCGTAATGTCCCAAATCCAAATCGGCTTCGTGCCCGTCTACCGTCACAAAGCATTCGCCGTGTTCATAAGGATTTAGTGTTCCTGAATCCACATTAATATAAGGATCGAATTTCTGAATGGTAACCTTGTAGCCTCTTTCTTGCAACAATTTACCCATAGACGATGCTATGATGCCCTTCCCTAACGAAGAAACAACACCACCCGTAACAAAAATGTATTTTGTATCAGCCACGATAATTGAAGTATTTGTATTCCTGATTTTTCAAAGGTGCAAAGGTAAGAAAAAAATACCAATGCATGAAAAATCGTTTTCCGACGAGGGTGAAAAATTTTTTTATCCTCCGTCGGATTTTCCGATGGACATAAAAACATTGTTTTTCCCATTTTCCGATAAGATTCTTTAATAAATAAGGCAGATTTTCACTCAAAATGCACTTATTTTTACACAAAAAGCACCAAAATGTGCATATCAAATTTTCCGATAAAGGATAAATTTTTTTTTAAGCTCGTCGGATTTTCCGATGGAGGAATTTAGTTTGTAATTGTTAACACCGGACTTCCGAAAAGGGATAAAATTTTCACGCGGACTAATCTCGTTTTTCGACGGAAGATAATATTTTTGTCCTTTTTGGTCGAAAATTCCGAAAAACTCCCTCAACAATCGGAATCCGACTTGCCAAAAAACGAGGGTGAAAGCAAAGCAACAATTTTTTCGAGATAATGGGCATCAACTTCGTCAAAGGCCGCCAACTGATCGCTGTCGATATCCAACACAGCCACCACTTGATTGCTGTTTATTAGGGGTACCACGATTTCGGAACGCGAAAAACGACTGCACGCAATATGTCCCGGGAAAGCATCCACATCGGGCACAATAATCGTTTTTTGTTCTTTCCAAGCCGTTCCACACACGCCTTTCCCATAAGCGATACGGGTACATGCTACAGGTCCTTGAAAAGGCCCCAACACCAGCCGGTTTTCTTTTACAATATAAAAACCTACCCAAAAAAATCCGAAGGTCTCTTTTATTGCAGCCGCCATATTGGCCATATTAGCAACAACATCGGTTTCTCCCTCGATCAACGAGCGAAGACGGGGAAGCAATTGCAGGTATTTTTCTTTTTTGTTCAACATACTCTCTTTTTTCAGAAAGTAAAAGTAACAAAAAAAAATCGCACTACCGTTTTTTTATTCGGCAATGCGACTTCACCTTACAGAAAGCAACTGATTGAAAAATTTTCCCGGCTTAATTTGCCTGTTCTTGAGCTTCCTGAATCATTTTTGCATTGGGAAGGATGTAAATTTCTACCCTGCGATTTTGAGCTCGGCCGGCAGCCGTACTATTGTCTGCAATGGGTTGAGTAGCTCCAAACCCTTTTGCTTCCATACGGGTTCCCGATATCCCTTTTGAAAGGAGATAATTGTAAACCGCTTCAGCACGCCGCTCCGATAAGGGATTATTGATTGCATCGCTGCCGGTACTGTCGGTATGACCATAAATTTTGACGTCGGTATCGGGATTGTTTTTCAGCGATTCTGCAAATTTATCCAGTGCCTCGCGCGAAGCCTCGTTCAATGTACTGGAATTGGTAGCAAACAAAATACCCGATTCAAACGTAACCTTAATGGCCTGTCCTTCATTTATTTTCTCTACTTGTGCGCCCTCAATCTCGGCCAATTCTTTGGCTTGCTTGTCCATTTTATTTCCGATAATGGCACCTGCCGTTCCTCCTACTACCGAACCTATTCCGGCGCCCCATGCTGCTCCTTTTCCTCCTCCTGCAATGGCCCCGATACCGGCTCCTAACGCAGCACCACTGGCTGCGCCAATGCCGGCACCCTGAACCGTTTTGCTTGCTCCGCAACCCGGTAAAATAAGTGTTACGGCCAACAGCGCCACGGCTAAAACTACTGAAACTTGTTTCATCTCTTTTGTTGTTTAAATTTTTAACTTCTAATTTTTTCTTGCTTACTCACTATTTTCCCTATTCCTTTTAAAATAAAGAACCAGTAAAAAAATCTTTAGAAAAAAAGATTCAATGAATCGCAATAAGCCAATTCTCCGGCCACTATGGCTTCTATTTCCTCCTCGGAGAAGTCTCTTATCGCATCGCGATTCGCACTATCGATGACATACGCAAGCAATTCGTCTTCATCGATTTCCACTTCCGCATCCTCATCCTCATCTTCGTCTTCATCCTCGTCCAAAAAACCTTTTTCTTCGTAATACTCATAAATGAGATCTACCACATAGTTTATCTCATCGTCGGTGAACTTGCCCTTCATCTCATCGGGCAAATGTTCTTGGATAAATCTTATGGAATCTTCTTCATTATATTCCAAAACGTTGTTTTCTTCGCTCATAATCAATGAATTTTTTAGTTTAACAAGCTATTTGTTGGAAATACTCCATACGCAAATGTTTTATTTGGTTATGAAATTCATTTCAAAAATAAGAAAAAATTCCTTTTGCCATGCATTTATCCCTATTAATTTAAACAACAATTCAAAAAATAAGTTCGTGAAACAACATTTCATTTCTCTTCAAAGAAAAAGCACCTCTCGCAATTCGTCATTCTACTAAAAAAGAGAGATTGTCTCCTTTTTTGGACAGTCTCTCTCCTTATATTCAGATACAATTATAGTTTTAATATCCTTATTCTAAGTCACTTTCACTCTGCAACGCATCTAAATATGCATCACGACTCAAATAAATATAAGTTGGCGTTTCACATGGATATTTTGCTCCATCATTCAAATCTGACATACTCACAAATAAAGAATTTTCAGGGAAAAAGATCACCTTATTTTTTTCATCATACTTCCCTAAAGGATAAGAACTTATATCATCAGAAATGTTAGCATAAACAGAACCCACCATAAAATAACCGTATCCCCAATCGAATCCCATTTGCTGTGGCTCCATAAATGCATTTTTTTGGGCATCCACATTAATAACCAAATAAAAATCTCCTCCCAGCATATCTCCAGGAGCATTATGAGGGTAACCATCAGCTATGCCGTACTCATCAAACTCTTCTAGCAACATCGGTTTAAAAGGATTAAGAAGTCTAAACCTAATCTCATTTGGCAATGTAGCTTTTTGAATAGCTACATAAAAAGGATATAAGACTGATATATCATACAAAGTCGGGATAATTCCCTCAATCATAACCCCGTTTCCGATGTCTTCCCATTTAATGCGAATTACGGAAATTTTTATGGAAGTTTTATCGCTTATGTACGGATTTAAATATTCATCACCGGAAATTCCTATTTCAAAGCTATATTTTATTCCTTCTTCCGCTTCAGGAAAAGTCACCACAAAACTCGTGGTTTCTTCCCCTGCATCAAAAGTTACGGTTTCAGGAATAATAAAAACATCATCCGAATTAAAAACTTTAAGAGGTACGGTTGCTGCCGATTTTGAATTTTTCCTCGAAACTATTACTTCAATTTGGGTAGGGTCAGTAGGCTCCAATTCCAAATCGGTGGCATTGGTTGTTGGGAAAAATACATTTTGGCAATTTGATGGAACAATCGGAGATGGTTCCCTTTGAATTTCATCTTCGCAAGATGCCAAGAACATCAATGCGACACTTAATATACTAAAGATTATTTTATTTATTTTCATATGCCCCAATTATTTATAGACATTATTAAAATACGATAATTCGATTATTGAGCTACCGGTGGATCAACTTTGGGATTGTTATCTGCCTCCGATATTCCTTCATTCGCTTCTATCTCACTCTTGGGAACAAGCCATAGCAATATCGGATCTTCTGCAGGAATATTAAATTGCCAAGCATCGGGGAATGAAGTCACTCCATTTTCGACTCTGGTAACCGGTTTTTTTAGTCTCATGATATCAAAGTAAAAAAACCCTTCTCCCCATAATTCAATCCTTCTTTGAAACCATATTTCGTCTCTTAATGCTTCAGCACTTGAAGCAGTACATTTATAATTTGGATCTCTATTTGTTTTGACAAAATCTTCAAGTAAATTTTTTGCATCACCTGTCCGTCCACTCATAGCCAATCCTTCGGCTTGAATAAATATCATCTCTTCTGCACGCATCAAAAACCAATCTTGTGCCGGGATTAAATTATTCAAATCATTCTTGTCTGCACCAAATTTAACATTAGTATAAGGACCAAAATCTGCATCTGACATTGCAATTTCAAACCAACCCTCGTATAAAGGGTCATCTACAAGAGGAGATTTTAAATTTTCATCTAACCACCAACCCTTCCGAACATCTGAATTGGATATTTTTTTATACAATGGCAGGTTGATTTTTTTCCATGCTCCTACTCCAACGTATCCATCAGTAAAGAAAGAACACAAATGTGATGGCATATTTACAATACCGGTTAAAACTATATCGTTATTTTCTGTAATGATATTTGCCCAAATCACCGTATTATCATTTGCATTCCAAAAAGCAGGAGCAGATACTTCAGTACGAGAATAAGGCATTGCTCCCGATAAATTTAAAGCCATTTCAGCATCAGCTGCTGCTGCTGAATATTCTCCCATCAAAAGGTTTGCGCGTGCTCTTAATCCATAAGCTACAGCTTGATTAATGTAGCCCTTGTCTGGCCTTTTATAACCTTCTAATAAAGTAATGGCTTCATCTAAATCACTTTTTATTAAGTGGTATACAGCTTCCACAGAAGCTCGAGGATTGTTTGTCAACTGTTCAGGCGTAGTTTTTTCAGTCACGATGGGAACACAAGGTTTATCTTTATGTCCAATATAAGTAAACTGGTGAGTTTGTGCTAAATTCAAATAATCAAATGCACGCACAGCTAAAGCTTGTCCTCTAAAAGCTTTCAAAGTAGGCTCAGTTGTTGCAGAATCTACTGAAGAAATTACCAAATTAGCCGAAGCAATTTGTTTATAAAAAAGATTCCACATAAACAAGGTTCGAGTGCTTGTATAAACCCTATCCGCATAACTGGCATTTGGTGCAAACCAATTATATCCAACGTTAGCACAAGTCATGTCAGCCCCATTAGACTCCATCATTAAGCAAGCAGCAGCATATCCAAAATCATTATGATAATCTTCTCCTAAAATTGCCCCATAAGCAATCATGTTAGCATACATAGCAGCAACGTCCGAAGCCAATAAAGCCGGATTGGCTTCAAAAGCTTCTTTCTTCTGATCTTGAGTCAACGTTCCTCCTTCTGGTGTCGTATCAAGCTTATCTTCGCAGCTTATTAAAACTACCGCGCTTAAAAGGAAGATAATTATTTTTTTTATCGTTTCCATATTATTTTTTTATTTTTGAAATATTACATATCAAAACGTTATATTAATACCACCTGAAATTGACCGTATTGGCGAATACAATTCAGCATTCGAAGATGTATAGCTCTGGCGGGGGTCTAATCCTTTACGGGCAGAAATAAGTGCCACATTGTCTGCTACACCATAAATTCGAAGTTTATTGATATTGAAACGTTTTAAAATTTTGCTAGGCAAAGTATAACCTAAAGTTATATTTTGAAGACTTAGATAATCCGAACTAACAATAAATCTGTCTGACAAATTATTTGTATGTTGATCATTCGAATTTACTCTCGGCACATCGGTATTCGGATTTTCAGGTGTCCACGCTTTCAAGATATCGGTATGCCAATTTCTTCCGGCGTCATAACTATATCCGGCATGCATCAAATTAGCATACGTATTATCATAGATTTTTCCTCCCAATTGATAAGCACATGAAATCGAAAAATCAAAACCTGCAAAATTTAAAACTGTTCCAAAACCGCCATACAGGTCAGGAAGAACATCTCCTAATTCATATTGAGTAGCGGTTGACCAATTTGTTACTTTTTCCTGTCCGGTAATATTACCATTTTCATCTTTAACATCTTTATACCACAAAGAAGCACCTGTTTCTGGATCAACACCTGCATATTTTCTTATATAAAAATTATACATCGATTCACCTTCTTTATAAATATAATTCCCACTTATCCATTGTCCATTTAAGGATTTATCCAAAGAAATAATCTTATTTTTAAGGAATGTTGCATTTGCATAAATATTCCAAACAAGTGATTGGGATTTAATCGCATCCACATGTAAATCCAATTCTAAACCGGAATTTTTTACTGAACCTATATTCATAGGTGATTCAGTATATCCCGCAGAACCCGGCATAGGCTTATAATATAACATATCGTCTGTCCGTCGTGAGAAACCTTCAATGGTTCCATTAAAACGTTGATTAAATAAAGAAAAATCTACACCAATATTGAAATTATAAGAAGTTTCCCAAGTCAAATCCTCATTCCCTTTATAAATACGAGCTGTAGAGAACTCGCCATTTACCTCTTTCACCTCATATTGATCGATATAGGGATAATAGTTGATTCTCGTAGTATTCGGATAATAAAGCATATCATTCCCTTGTGCACCATAACTTGCTTTTAATTTTAACATATCGACAAAATCAAGTGACATAAAATCTTCACTGTTGATATCCCATGCAGCGCCAATTGACCAAAAATTACCCCAGCGATTTTCAGGTGCAAAACAAGAAGAAGCATCTCTACGATAAGAAATCGAAGCAAAATATTTTGTAGCGTAATCATATTTAGCCTGAAAAAGAATTCCCATCGTTGAATAAGAATAAGTAGATGATGAGGTACCGGGTTGAAGAATCGCATTGCTCACTTCAGGAACAAAAGGTTGGAAAAGTTTTTGTTTATAACCTGATAAATCGGCATTTTTAAATTCATGAGTCCCCTCTGATAACCCCATTTTTCAAAAATGCAAAAAATTGAGATATTTC
>CAYUIY010000052.1:0-13992 GCA_964444915.1 uncultured Dysgonomonadaceae bacterium | reverse complement strand
GAACTTTTTGAAGATGGCATCTTTGCCAAGTTCAGAATAAACGATGTCCCGCTTACTATGCTTCTTGACACCGAATGTTCTGAAGAACATTTTGATCTTGTGATGTGGGAACTTGCCAGGTCGGGGAAGAAGTGGTCGTCCTAGGAAATTTTTGCCATGCAATTTTTTCAAGTTCTGGAATTTTTGCGATTGTTGTAATTTCCCGCCCGGCAGCTTGAAGTTCTTCATTCACAATTTTTGCAAGTTCTGCAATTTTTGTGAATTCTGGTAACAGGTAATTTTTGCAAGTTTTGTATTTTTTCCCATATTAAAAGTTTTTAGCAAATATTGGCTTGACAAAAAGCCCCTTTCATTATAGTATAAATACATACCAATACAGAAAGGGGCTTTATCTATGGAAGTCAAAGCTAACACATCAATTTTTTTATGTTATAGTGAAAAACTTCCCCCCACGGTGAATTCCAATTATCGTTTCACAGGAAAAAGGATGTACAAGAAGACCAATTCTTGGACGGAAATTTTTCAGTGGTTAGTCAAACAAAAATACCAAGTCCCCATCTTTTCTGAAGATAATTTGCATGTGCTATTTTTCTGGGGAAAAGATCGTGCAGATGTCGACAATCGCTTGAAGTCAGCCTTGGACGCTATGAACCAAGTTGTATACGAAGACGATGCTAAAGTTAAGTCGCTTATGTCCATAAAAGTAGGCGGGAATAGAAGCTTTCTGTGCTGTGTTTCGCCGTTGACGCTTGAAGATATTATTTTTGCGGCAAATAATTTCAGTTCCTGCATTGAAGTTAAGGAAGCCATCGAAAGGAACTACCTATCATGAACAGGCGCGAATATTTTAGGGATAAGTATGAAAAATTGTGGCCGGTATTGGCAGAACGGGAAAAGAAGATAATGGGCATGCTTGAAAAGTATTTAGGCCCAATAGTTGCTTACGGAATGGGTTCTTTAAGCACAGAAAGAATAACCGGCAGCGCACGCGACAATGGCTTTGAACCAGCAGATCCCGACCTATATTCGCCAAGGTACGATCGTTTCTTTGAAGTCACTGGACCAATTCCGTTATATATGCATCCATGTGACAATTTATGGGTCAATCCAGACAAAGTGGAAAATGCCAGGCGCAAATTTATTAAAGGCACCCCAACTTGGATTGTCCACGTTTTAGACAGAAAAGGCGTACGCGAACAAATACTTTCACTTGTCGGCGACATTTTAAGCCCTGAAGTCCGTAAACTTATTTCCAATTATTGTCTTACAGAAAGTTCCCGATGCAGGTTGGGGAAATTATGTACTAAAGTAGAAAAAAACATTATTGATAAAGCCCAATTAGCAAAAAGCGTAAGTTATTTTTTCAATAACAATAGATTGATAAATCCTGATGGCAACGAAGAAAGCGTCATCAGATGTTTTCTGATAGATGAAGAATTTGTCCAAACTTTTAGCGATAATACGGTGACGTTGGGGCTTGAAACTTTCGTCAAAGTACCCGCCGATTGGCCGGGCATAGTTAGTTTTCCAGAAATGGTAGAAACAGTAATGACAGAAAAAATGATAAGGGGGCGAAATATATGAAACTTAAGACGCATGTAGCAACCGCGCTTGCGGCGGCGCCGCTTGTGGTTTCTACGGTTGGAAGCGTTCACTTCCTTCTTATGGGGGCGGTTTTTCCCGATACTGACCTATTTGTGCGGGAAAAGGGACATAGAAGAAGCTTGCTTCATTCGATAGAAGTCCCGCTGATTGGCTATTTATTCTTTCGTTTTGTAAGAATTCCTTATTACATATACGATATGCCCATCGCATATTATGCCATATGCTTTTTCATAGGGTGGCTGGCTCATTTGTTGGGCGATTTCTTTCAAGGCGGCGTTAATTCACTTATCTTGAAGAAAAAAATAGGAATTACAAGCTTTACTTGGGATAAATATTACAACACGCCAGCGGGGAACATGATAGATATACTTGCTTTTCTTGCTGGGGCTTGGGGTGTTTATACCGGCGTCGTTTCCCGCGGGCTTTACGTTGCGTTTCTTTCTATAGCTGTAGCATGGGGCGGCAAGGCTATTAACGACTTCATTATAATGGCTATAATGGTATATGCCGCTATCATAATTGAAGCGATGATGTAGTTATGGATCAGCAAAGGCTGGAAGAATTAGAACGCGACAGGGCCAAGGTCGCCCAGAAATTAGAATGGACACGCGCCGCTTTAATAGAACTTAGGGATCTTGTTGTAGAAAAAAATAAGAAGATTTTATGCTACAGAATTATAGCGGCATTTTTACTAATTACAACATGCTTTTTTGCGGCAACTTCTTTGTTCTTTGTCGTATATCCTGAAACAGCAAAGGCGGTGAATACATGTTTGTCAAATATGATATCGACTTTCAAGACGGAAAAGAAGGATGGATATCCATCAGGCTCATCTATTCTGGATGCAACCGTGCAAGAAACGGAAACCCCTGTCCGGGATGTCACAACGAATGGCTATGGGACTATAACGTCGGGGCCTGTCGAAGACAATTTGCAGAATGGCTTGAAAGAATTGCCAGAACAGGATGGAAGCCGTCCGGAATAATCGTCACTGGCGGGGAGCCGTTAGACCAAGATCCCGAAGAAATAAAGATGGACGTAGAACTGGTCAGAAAAATCTTTAAAGCTAAAATCCCACTATTTGTTTATACGGGGTATGACTGGGAAGAAGCTGTAGGGCATCCATTGCTTCATTTTGCGGATTACCTAAAAGTTGGTTCTTACCAGCAGGATCTTCCGCCGGGGGAACTTGCTTCTTCTAACCAGAAAGTGAAGAAGCTGTCATGATGGTATGCGATGTCAAAGACGAAGAACTGAAAGATATCATCGTTTCCTGCGGGCTTAAATGTTCTCATCATGCATTGGTCAGAATTAAACAAAGGCTAGCGCCAGTGCACATTGAAGTTTTCCAGGATAACTTAATGCGGGCTTATAAAATTTACAAGTCCAACAAAGCAAGAAGAAAAAAGAAATTGCGGATAACAAAGAAGGGGATAGTTACAAGGAACGAATATTACGTTCGTGTGGAAGGGGTAACTTACATATTTTCTGGGGACTATTTAGTGTCCCTTTATATTTGAAGGTGGTAGAAATGCAAGAAATTAATTTTGCCAACAAACTGGAAGAACTTCACGAATTTATTTCTAATTGCGACGTCTTCATCGTCGACGGCGCTGAATATACTTTGATCGATGTCTTGGGTGTGTCGCCGAAGTCTAAGTTCCTTTTTGAAAGAAAGAAGCTGGGGCACAAGATGACGTTGGGCTTATTTGAAATATACGAAAAGGCCATTAGTGGGGCGATATTGCCCAAGGACAAAACAAAAAAACGACAGTTGGCCCAACTGCTTCTTTCCTATGAAAATTTAAGAAAACCCCAAGAAAGGAAGATACGCTCATGGTGTTAGAAACCCCTTTTGATATTCAGGATTTGACGGATATACATATAACTGCTTCAAACGACGTATATATTCGTTTTATAGACGGGACGCTGAAAAATATGCCCGCAAAATTGAAGATATACAGGGACTTAAGCATACAGTGGGTTCGGGGCCCAGATTGTATGAAAAAGACAAGGACTACCGAATCGGACAACAACATATTCATTCGTCTTTTGCCGCAGGAAGTGCCGCCTGTGACGGGAACCGCGGGCATCTTTATAGTGACCGAAATGGAAAAGCCGCAACCAGGGCTTTTCTTGGTATCTGGAACCGTTGGAAGCGGCAAAAGTACCGTGCTAGCTTCCGTGCTTCAGCATTATATAAATACTTTTCCAGTACATATCGTAACCATAGAAGATCCGATAGAATATGTGCTTCAGCCGGGACTTGGGTATGCCACCCAGCACGACGTGGAAGACTTTGCCTGGGCCGTCAGAAATTCGTTGCGGGAAGATCCAGATATTATATTGATTGGCGAGATTAGGGATAAACCTACTGCTGATGCCGCACTTCTTGCTGCAGAAACGGGCCATACCGTCTTTGCTACCATACATGGCGACGGCGTAGTGGGGGCGTTGGAACGTTTATTGGGTATTTTCTACGGCGATGAATATGCGGCTTTTAGGGTGTCGCAGGCTTATCTGGGTGGGATACATATGGATAAAAGTTCAGGCAAGCGCATTGCGAAGGAAACTTTGATGACCAATACAGCCGTTAGAACTTATATCAGGGATAGGAAGTTGCATCAGCTTCATGTCTGACGAAAGATTAGCCGTATTTGACGGCGTTGACGCGCCATATATTATTAAAACTAGCGAACTAATAAATACGCCCGGTATTACCGACGTGCATATTACCGAAGGCGATAATATTTGGTATAGACTTTATGGTCAGATGAATGAAACCGAAGTGTGGGTTCCTTCAGAAGGCGTAATGATGATAGCATCTACCGTATTTAAGCTTGGCAACTGGGACCGCGGTAACAAATCTTGCAGTTTCAATGGTCGACGGCTAAGGCTGCGCTTTTCCCGCACTAGACAGCGGATACAGCTATTTATAAGAATTTTGCCAGGGGACATACCAGGCGCAGAACAAACGGGGGCGCTTGATGTCATAAAGAAGATAATTCCAGACATACTTTCGCCGGGATTGTTTCTTGTTTCAGGCGCAACTGGATCGGGCAAAAGCACTTTTCTTGCTTCATATATGCAGCATCTTCTTGATAGCTTTCCCATTCATATAGTGACCATAGAAGACCCAATAGAATATATACTTAAGAAAGGCTTGGGTCAGGCTTCGCAGCGTGAAATTCCCGACGACGTTTCAAATTACGAAGAAGCCGTCAGGGACTCACTGCGTGAAGATCCCGACGTCATACTGGTTGGGGAAATACGGGATGGCAATACAGCTTCTGCCGCCCTAACCGCCGCTGAAACGGGGCATCTTGTCTTGGGGACAGTCCATGCTTCCAGCCCGGCAGGCGTGGTAGAAAGGATGAAGGGGTTGTTACGTGGACTTCCCGATGCGGGGACAAGGTTTGCGGCTTCTTTAGTTGGTGTAGTCCATCTAACGCTTAGAAACGACGGAAAAGAAGCCGTTAGGAAAGCTTATAGCTTAGCCGTTGACAATGAAGTTGCCAAGTTCATCTTAAAGGAAAACCTGAAAGAAATTTCAGATAGGGTTACGGTAGATATGTTGAAGAATTTATAAAGCGGGTGATGGTATGGCCATAATTTTATTTTCATGTCTTGTCGTGTTCTTTTTCTTTCTTTTGGAAAAGAATACAAAGTTTCACGAAATGGAAGATGCTTTAAAGCAAAAAGAAAATGAAATCGAAAGTCTTAAACAAAATTTTAAAAATACAATATTTCAAAAAGAAAAAGAAGCTGAAGATCTTCAACGGAACTACGACACTATACGGGAAGAACTAAATAAAAAAGAACATGAAATTGAAGCTTTAAAAGGGGACTATGAAAGACAATTGTCCCAAAAGGACGAAATAATACGGGAACAGAAAGATAGTCTTATGCGGAAAGATTATGAGATACAGCAAACGCTGAATACTTTTAGCAATAGTTTTAACAATTTTGTTAATGAATTGGGAAGTATGAAAAATTTCTTAAATATTTTCACCACTTCCAGCGGGAAAGGAAAATTGGGGGAATGGACATTAGAAGATGTACTTCGATCGGTTAAAGTAAATGGCGGCCTAAATTATCTTATACAGCCCCAATTTGAAGGCATTCGACCAGACGCTGCTATTTCAGCGGGAAAGAAATATTTATATATAGATTCAAAATTCCCATACGATAGTTATAGTGTATATCAAGAAAACAGCGATCCCCAAGCACTTAAGGATTTTATTTTGGCCGTCAATAGACAAGTGGAAAACGTCAGAAAATATGTATCAGCCAAAGACAGCGTGGGTATAGCCGTTCTTTTTCTTCCGTCCAACGGGATGATGCAGACGCTTATAGAATTGGCGGGACAGACGATAATTGATGCATGCAACAAAAAAGTTATAATCCTTTCCCCTTTTTGTTTGCCATACTTTCTTCACATGTTTGTAGATTGCTATTCCCAACTTAATTTGGAAGACAATTTTGTTAACAAGTGGCGCGATATTGCGTCTTTAATAGAAAAAGCGATTAATAAATTTTCTATTTTTAATAAAGACTTTCGCAAAGCCAATGCATCGTCCCACGAATGCGAAGAAGTTCTTTTTAGGCTTCATGATATTTTACATTTTATTAATGGGCAAAAGGATAGTGAAAATAGCTTATAAATGGGGGATAAAAGAATGGAATTGGTGGAAGATTTTGAATTATTAAGACAGAAAGCGTTATCTATTGTACAAACGGGGGACGCAGATGAAGTCATATGGATGCAGGCGCATTTAATGAAGCTTGCTGTATTTGCTTTGAATTCCACAGGGCTTATGATAAAGATGGGGGTTTTAGATCATGGTAACCCTGGATCGGAAGATCTTATTAAAACAACATACAAAAGGATGCTCGCAACAGCAGCGGTCTTTGCTGATGTTTCTGAAGCCATTCTACAGTATTTTGAAGAAGACGAAGATGATGAGTAGCAGCAAAAGAAATAATTGTTAAGCTATATGTACAAAGGCTATAATATCTACTGACAAATATACAAATATCATCAACGACCGAAAGGGGGTTATGTAAAAACATGAAAGAATCAGAACAATTGAATAGAATAATTCAGTCGCAAGATGAGCTAATACAAAAAGTCGGCCAAACTTTGTTGGACTTAGGAAAACTTTGTATGCTAAATAATTCTGCCAATTTACTTTCTGGGATGACAGAAATAAAGACAAGTAAATACGAAAACTTAATGAAAGAAAAGGAACGCTATGAAGAAAAATTAAGAAGGGCGCAAGAAGATTATATAAACAGCGCCATTTCAGATGAAGAATATACAGACGTAGTCGCCGACTTAAAAAGAAAGATAGATGAAAATGTGTATGAAATGAAAATGTATAAAGACAAGCAGGATGAAATGCTTGACATCTATAGAATAACTTGCGAAAAATATCAAGACGACGATGAAGATATTATAGGGGAAGATATGATGGCAGAAGACGAAATACTACGTAAACTGGATGAAATAAAACAAATATTGAATAAGATATATGAAGTATTGACAAAGGAAGTGGTTTGATGATCTATCTTGCGGCGCCATATACTGGAATGGAAGAATTATCCTTTGAAGTATCATGCATGATAGCCGCTTTTTTGATGAAAGCGGGTAAAGTTGTCTATTCCCCAATAGTATATGGGCATACGCTTGCTAGTAAATATGACTTGCCAACCGACAACGAATTTTGGTTAAAACAAGACTTGGACATGCTTTGTCGCTGTGATGAGCTTTACGTGATAACTTTAAATGGTTGGGATAAAAGCTTGGGCGTTAGTGCGGAAATTGAAGAAGCATTGATGATGGGCATGCCCGTCAGTTTTATTGAACCTGACCCATTTATTGAAAATTTGGAAGGTGATCGTTATGACCGATGAAGAAAAATTATTAGTTTTAGCTTCTAAGATAGAAAATGCTTCGGATGTAGACAGTTTAGCTAGCGCTTTTGTAGACTGGCTTGTGTTGTGTCCTGAAGCGGAAGGGCTTGTAGATGTCTTACGTAGATGTACCAACAGAAATTCTTAGTGAAATAGTAGACTTGCTTCTTCAAATATCAAGCAAGTTTGAACTTCAAAACGGGAGATATGTAATTCGAAGAAAGGAACATGTCGAAAACGATATCTCCCGTTTGAAAGAATTGTCCAAAAAAGTTCCCGATCCCCTATCGTCGCTTCTTGTATCTATGGCAAATTCTTCGGACGATTTCTTTAGGTTGTGGTCAAGGACGGTAGATGCATTATTGGAATTGTCGAAAAGCGACTATATCGATAGATAGAAAATTATAATTCTATCCATTCGTCGTCTATTTCTGGTTCTTCTGGCTTTTTAAAGATCACCCCGTCAGGCGGGATCAACATTTCTTCCAGCTTGTAACGGGGTGATAATTTTATTAAATTCCCCAATTCTGTATATATAAAAGTGTCATCATAGGAAGCCAAAAGATCTGGCAAGTATTTCTTGTCCCTTATCTTGGGAAGCGGGTTTGTCATTGTTCCGCCACAAGAATCTTTCTTTGAACACCATTCACATTTCTTGTCTTGAAGGCTAGTGGCCATGTCTGCATCTAAAATATCCGCCGCACGTGCTTTTAGTTCTTCGAAATGTTTTCTATTGAAGTCGAATATTTCAACTTCGTAGTCGCCCGTGGGTTTTTCCATGCCAACCAATCCAAGCTTTTTGTATCCCCATGCGTATCCATAGAATAGAAGCTGCGCATAATATGCTGGGTCGGAAGCGATGATTCCCTTTTTATTCCAGGCGTTAAACCGTCTTGTATTCATCGTCTTAATGTCCAGCAACGCCCATTCGTTCCCCGTTATCTTTGGGTGCCGCGCTATGACGTCGTAATGGCCCGTAACGACGCCCGGACCTACGACCATTACCATGCCGTGTTCGTCATCAGCGTTATGTTGCACTTCCCATCCGTCTTCTTGCATCCACTGGGCGACCACGGGTTCCATGACGCGTCCAATTTCAAATATCCTTAGCGTCTTCTTGTCGAACTGCGATTCATGTCCCGCTGCGGAAAGGAATAATTCCGTATTGCAATCGCGGCCAATTCCTGAAGCCCGCAGTTTTCTTACTGGTAAATTCCCAAAGGATCTGTCAGCGTCCCTTAAATGTTTGATTAACAAAACGCCCCTGTCAAGATCATTTTTTTCGATAGCATAAGCCATTCCACCATTCCCCTTTCGTTTTTTTGTATTATAGCATATTTGGGGTTACTTTTGCAGTCTTTTTTTGCTATAATTATTATTGACTTCCAAAAGAAAGAAGGGGGAACATGTTGAATTCAGCTACTGGCCAAGCTGTGGGAATTTTACTTCCCTTTTGGTCTTACATTCCCACTAATAGAATATCTTTTAGCGGCCTTTTATATCCAGTTTCTAAGGTAATGGAAGAAGGCGACATACTTAGGTTTGTGATGCTAGTTGGCCCTGCAAAGGAAGAAATTCCCATGCCTGGAAAGGATTTCTTCTGGCAGGACGTGGACAAGATGTATAAAGTGGAATATGCTTTAGTGGACTTAACGCTTCTTTTCAAGGGCAGGTTTTGTAACTTTACCGGGCTTTTTGTCCCCGGTGACCCCGGTGGGTTTTTTGTCAATTCCCGCTTAGCAGGAAAGGCAGAAGAAATGCGGGAAGTGTTTTATCATTGGAACTTGGGCGAAGTATGGTCTTTGCTCGTGGGCGATATAAAACCGTCATGCGGGATATATAGAAATAAACAATTATTGCTTCCTGAAGCGGAAACATGTCTAGGAATTGTAGCTGAAAACGCCTTTCCCAAGGGTTATGACATGAAAGACCTTGGGCGGGTAGAAAGGTTGCTTGAAGACGCTGGGCTTTTTAAGATCCCCGAAGTTTCGTTGGGGGATGTCGAAAAAAAGCTAGCTAAGTTTTCCGAAATAGATAAAATTATAATAGAACTATCGGAAGAACAAAATTTTTTGAGATGAAAGGAAAGGATAAAATGAACTTCGATGCCTTTTTTGACCTTCTTTTAAATTCTAAAGGTGCAATGGCCGACGTATCGGCAGATCCTAATGCAAATGTGGCGGGGCGTTCCATAGCTACCGTCATGCAGGAAGCTTCAAAACCACTGATGAAAAATTACTGTCTATCCAAGCTATTTCAACACGTCGACGTGGAAACTAAAGTCAAAGAAAGCGAACTTTATGTTTCAGATTCCCACATGCTATTTGCCCCCTATTGCTGGAACTTTTCCGTGTCACACTTGATGGCTTTTGGGCTTCCCTTTATTCCCAATATTCCTTCAAAGCCCGCAGTACATGCTAATTCCTTTGTGCAGCATTGTATACAGCTAATCATGTATGCATCTAACCACCAATCGGGCGCTGCGGCGCTTACCAGCTTTTTTGTCGGACTTGACTGGTATGTACGAAAAGACAAAATTGACGAAGAAGAAATAAAACAGCTGTTTCAGATATTTACTTATTCTATCAACCAGCCGGTCAGATTTTCCGCGCAATCGCCATACGTTAATTTGTCTATATTCGATAGCCATTACTTGAAAGATCTTTACGGCAGCTTTAGGTATCCCGACGGAAGCGCTTTGAACGAAAGATCGGTGCAAAGTTTACAAAGGATGTATGTCGAATGGTTCGTGGAAGAAATAGAAAAGACGGGCTTTATATTTACATTTCCGGTTCTTACCGCTTGTTTACTTTTAGATGACAACGGCGAAATTAGGGACGAAGAATTCTTAGACTGGCTTTCGGAAGTTAATTCAAAGTACGGAATGGTAAATATATACATGTCAAAGAACGCGGATAGCTTATCTTCCTGCTGCAGGTTAAGGAATAACTTGGGATACGTCAATTCCTTCGGTTCCGGCGGGGATGGCGTGGGAAGCGTTGGGGTTTGCACCATCAACTTGCCCCATATAGCTTTAATTTCAGGAAGTGAAGACAAGTTCTTTGCAAGATTAAAAGAAGATGTATTAGATGCCCAAAGGTGTGTAGAATTTAGACGTTCTTGGGTCAAAGAAAACATTTCCCGCGGTTTTCTTCCCCTGTATGATCACGGCTTCATGAGTTTGGAAAGACAATATTGTACTGTAGGAATTGTCGGTGCTTGGGAAGCGGGCGAATTCTTGGGCGTTAAAGACCATATTGCCTTTTCCAAGAAGATCATGGAAACCATCAATAATTTAAACGAAACAAGGCGGAAAGAAACGGGTTTCCCCTACAATGTAGAACAAGTTCCGGCAGAAAACATGGCAGTTTATATGGCGCAAAAGGATCGTGAATTAGGGCTGCAGCAAAAATATAATATCTATTCCAACCAATGGATCCCGCTTTCGCATGAAACCAACGTAATAGAAAGAATTTATACGGCTGGGCAGCTTGATGATCTTGCTACAGGCGGGGCAATTCTGCACGTTAATACTCAAGGAAAAGTAAAGCCTGGAACCCACAAGGAAATAGTCAAGTTATGTGCCAAGATGGGCGTTGTTTACTTTGCGCTTAATTATATACTTTCCAGGTGTACTAAATGCAACGAAGTGTATGCCGGTGAACCTGCGGTGTGTTCTTGCGGGAATAATGAGTTCGATAAATTTACCCGCGTTGTCGGCTTTGTAACGCCAGTAAGAAATTGGAAAAAGGAACGACGGGATGAGTTTAAGACAAGAATAAAATATGATTTGGGGGCATACGATGAAGAAAATATTGCTTGCTGAAAATACGCCAGACGGTTTGATAGCCGCTTTGTATTTGCAAGAACGCTTCCAGACCTGCGACCCGCTTTTTGGGGAAAGCCCAATTCGTTTTGAAGCCATGGGGCTTCCCATCTATTCTGCGGGTATACCAGCACGGGCTGAAGTTTATATCGACAACAAAGGGGAATATGAAGAAACAGATGATAAAATAATTAAACCCGATTGGACGCTTACTGAAATTGCTAAAAGCTACTTTCCCTGTTCTAAATACGACCACTTGGAAAACGACGTGCTTTTTGGGTGTTTCTTCGATCTATACGGGGCGAATTCTTGTTTTGGGCAATTACGGTTTGATCCTTGGTCTTGGAATGACGAAAACGTGACTAGATATATGAACTGGCAGAAAGAAACGGCAGAAAAGCTTCTTGCTTCAAAAAGCGACAGTGAAGCTGAAGTGTTCTTGCTGCCCCCCGAAGCAGGAAGTTTGTGCAGGAAACTTTTATTTCTTGGCACCAATGCAAAATTAGTCTTGATGTTGCAGGGGCGTAGATTTTATCTTCGATCCCGCCATGGATACGAAAAGGCATTTAACTTAAGGAATTTTTTGTTCGACCACCCCGATGGTGGGATCTTTACTGGCAGTATTAACCCAATAAAGCTTCAGGAACGCTTAATGGACGCAATAGAAAAATATGACGAAAAGGGAGAAATGTTCAGATGAAATTTGAAGAAAAAAGCTATATTGACAGGTGCATGGATATTGTGATGGGGCGGGATAATGAAAATATTACGCTGTTTATCAGGGTTCCCGCCTATTCTGATTTACCGAAGGAAATGGCGGAAAAGCATCGAAAGTCCGTAGTTGAATTTTTGAAAAACAATTTTCCAGACATGCAGGAACTTTATTCTTTTAATGGGGCAAGCGAATATAAAACTGTAATTCCAAAAGACATATTTTATGAACGTTTTCCGGAATTTCCCAAGGAAACTGACGATGATAATGTATTCAGAAAAGAAGCAGAACTGTTCTTGAAGAAGACGCTTTGTTCCCGCAGTGCCCGCATTTACGCTGAAGATGCAGGGCTGTGGGAGTCGGGGAATTTAGCGTCAGCCCGCGTTTTCCCAAAATTTCCCTATCCGCTGAAAGCAGATCTTTCCGTCGTCGAAGAAAACGACGTCGTAACTATAAACTTCCCTTGGCTGGCATACCGTTTCTATGCGCCCATTTTTGAAAGGGTGGCAAAGCTACTTGTCGCAAAACTAGGTGCAAAAATAGCCAGCGAACCAGCTGAAACGAAGATGACGTCTTCAGCGTGGACGAAAAAGCTAACTGTAGAAGGGGAAAAGAAAGATTACGTGGCTAATTTGGTTAGGCAGGGACTAACGGAATTGGGTTTTGAAGTACGTTTCCGCGGTAAAGAAATGCCCATCAAAGAAACCCACGTGGAAAAGTTTAAGAAAATTGTGACGGAAACCCCCAAGGAAGAAAAATCCTACGTAAAGTCCGAAGTAAAAGACAGGATAGTCCCCTATAACGACAGGCCGCTTCTTTACGTACAGCTTCTTCCCGAAACATACGAAAAAGTTAAAGATAAGATAGCCCAATTTGTGGAAGAAAATAATCTCAAGGGCGGGCAGTTCGTCCATGGTAGGGGCTACATGAAAAGCTACATCATCGGAAGCGCCGAAAACATGGCAGGCTTTGAAAACCGGGTGAAGTTGGCGGAAAGTTTATCGCAAGCGTGTGGCGTCCCCGCGGAAATTTCAAAGCCAGTCGTGGGCATATACGACACTAAAGTCGCTGGTGCTTCCAGGGTTTGTGTACGTATTCCCAAAGCTTGGGATAGAAACGTAGATAAAAATACGGCCCATGAAAGTTCAAAGGCATTAAATGCTTTAATTAAAGAATTCCAGGCGCAGGATTGGGAACCCGTCTTTCCTGGGACGTACGTCGTGACTTATTCGTTGCTTATTCCAAAAGGCGCAGAAGACGAAATAGAAAAAGCCAAAGCCGAAGCTATAGAAATTATCTCAAGCTTTGGCTTGGAATATGAATTTGTTGACATGAAGGAAAGGCGTTCCCAGAAGACGGAACGTGAGATAAGAAAAAATATACAAGAACTTCAGGAAGTAGATCGGGATATTTCTTAATATTCGGGCTTGACATGTCGACGCAAAAGATATATGATATTTATCGTGGTACTTAACAAAATAATACGATACCAAAAGGGGAAATGTCCCGATGAAGTTTGTGGAAAGAAGCTATCTGGATAGGTGCATGGATGTTGTGATGGGGCGCGATAGGGAAAACGTAGCTTTATTTTTCAGGGTTCCGGCGTATTCCGACTTGCCCAAGGAAATGGCCGAAAAACATAGAAAATCCGTAATTGAATTTTTGCAGGAAAAGTTTCCAGAAATGAAGGAAATTCTTTCCTACAACGGCGTTACGGAATATAAAGCGGTACTTCCAAAGAACGAATTCTTTTCGCGTTTTCCAGAATTTCCCAAGGAAAGGGAAGATGACAGCGCATTTCGAAGGGAAACAGAAATCGCTCTAAAGAAGATGTTTTGTTCCCGAAGCGCCAAAATTTATTCCGAAAACGATAAACTTTGGGAAATAGGAAATCTTATGTCAGCACGCGTATTCCCAAAACTTCCTTATTTAC
>CAYUIY010000051.1:0-14356 GCA_964444915.1 uncultured Dysgonomonadaceae bacterium | reverse complement strand
GGATTTATTCATGCATGTTTCAAAGGGATGTATAAATTTATTATGGTGAGTAAAATAATTGAATATCAATATAGGAATAATAATTATTGGCGTAACAGTCAAAAGTAGTAACAATAATTTCCGGAAGGTTGATAAATAATTACTTTGAAGTAATTTTAAATTATATCAATACGATACCATTCGGGAGGAATAATATCAGGCATAGGTGTATTCTTAAACCAAATGTTAGGTGCTATAACAATTTTTTCGGGATTTCGATCGAGCCATGCTCCCCACCAGCTAAAACTACTGTTAGCGATAATATTATGTTTACAAAGACTCATCAGTTGCATGTCTCTATAACTGTTTGTTCCTTTGTTAAAATCAATATAATCAGCATTTTCTATTTGCAGATTATTTTTAACCCATTCTATATTATCTGAAAAAATGAAATAATAAGGATTATTTAATTTTTTTCTCCTTCTACTTCTTCTTGATCTTCGACTTCTTCCATGTTGTGAAAAACGTTTTGCACATCGTCATCATCTTCAAATTTTTCGAGCAGCTTCTCGATTTGGGCACGCTGTTCCGGATTTAACGATTTGGTCTCTATGGGGAAACGTTCAAATTCGGCAGACTGAATTTCAAAACCGTTTTTTTCAAGGTAGGATTGAATATCGGCATACGATTTAAAATCGCCGTAAATAATAATCTCATCCTCCTTGGCTTCTACTTCCTCTACACCGTAATCGATAAGTTCCAATTCCAGTTCTTCAAGTGAAACCCCTTCTTTTGGGGTTATTTTGAAAATGCATTTGTGCTCGAAAAGAAACTCTACACAGCCGGATGTGCCTAAAGAACCTCCATGTTTGTTGAAATAGCTGCGGATATTGGCCACGGTGCGTGTTGGATTATCGGTGGCCGTCTCTATCAGAAACGCGATGCCGTAAGGGCCATATCCTTCGTATACCACTTCCTTATAATCTGTGACATCTTTTTCTGTAGCCCTTTTTATTGCCCGTTCGATGTTATCTTTCGGCATGTTTTCTTTTTTGGCTTGTTGAATCAGCACCCGTAGGCGGGGGTTCATATCGGGATCGGGACCACCCGCTTTTGCTGCAATGGTGATTTCTTTTCCCAATTTAGTAAATACGCGAGCCATGTTGCCCCACCGTTTAAATTTTCTTTCTTTTCGATATTCAAATGCTCTTCCCATACTCTTTTAGTTTTTGGTTTGTTTTTCTTTATTAGAAATAATATGCGTATTCAATATTATCTATTATCCGCTAGTTATTCATTCTCCTAACGCAAAATTGCACCCAATTCTTTTTCAAGATTTATTCTGATCTTTTGCATGATAGCATCTATTTGTTGATCTGTAAGCGTTTTTTCGTTGTCTTGCAGCACAAAATTTACTGCATATGATTTTTTTCCTTGAGGGAGATTGCTGCCTTCATATACGTCGAAAAGCGAAACTTCTTTGAGTAGTTTTTTCCCTGATTTACGTGCTATCTGCTCAATTTGTGCAAAGGTGACGTTTTTATCGACAAGCAATGCCATATCGCGACTCACAGCGGGAAATTTGGATATTTCTGAAAAACGGACAGCACGATTTGCTGTTTTTCTTAACAAAACATCCATATTTATTTCGGCAAAAAATACATCGGTGTCTATGTCAAACATTTTCCGCACTCTTGGCGACACAATTCCCCAGCTGCCGATCCGACTTTGTTGCATATACATGTTCATACTCGCCGAAAAAATATCGTTTTGTATCGGTTCAGATGTGATTTGTTCTTGAGAAATTCCCATCCTTTTTAGGATATTTTCTATATGGGCTTTCAGTTCGAAAACCGAACTTTCAGCGTCCGGAACCGCCCAATTTTTATAGGTGCGTTTGCCGCAAATCCATATTCCGAGATGGGTTTCCTCAGAATAGGGCGCAAGCAAGTCCCCTTCTTTTTTCTTTTCGGGATACAAGAAATAACAGTTTCCGAATTCGTAAAAACGCAAATCATTGCGTTTACGGTTGCGATTGTAAGCAATACTTTCCAAACCACCGAAAAGAAGGGTTTGACGCATGACGCTGAGGTCATTGCTAAGTGGATTGATAATTGGAACACATTGGTTTGCAGGAAAAGTGTTGTTATTTTCGTAATAAGCTTTTTTTGTGAGCGAATTGTTCATAATCTCGTAGAAACCCACAGCTGTGAGCTGTTCCGAAATTAACGTTTGCACCCTGTGTTTGCGATCGACAGCTGTTTGATAAGAAAGATTTGCTTTCAGTGAACTGCTGAATTCGATATTATCATACCCATAGATACGTAAAATATCTTCTATTACATCTACTTCACGAAGTACATCCACCCGATAAGTGGGTATACGTAAGGTCAGTTCGCTTTCCGTTTCTTTTTCAATATCTATTTCAAGACTTTCAAGAATACTTTTGATAGTTTCCTTCGGTATTGTTTTTCCGATAAGAGAGGCTGCTTTTTCGTATCTTAAAACAACGCGGGGCTTTTCGATGGGATGAGGATATATATCGCGAATCTCACCTTCTATTTGACCGCCCGCAAGTTTTTTTACCAATAAAGCGGCGCGTTTAAGTGCATAGACCGTATTGTTGGGATCTGTGCCTCGTTCAAAACGGAATGATGAATCGGTATTCAATCCGTGGCGTCGAGCTGTTTTGCGTACCCATGTAGGGTTGAAATAGGCAGATTCCAGAAAAATATCTTTAGTATTTTCTGTAACTCCCGATTTTAAACCACCGAAAACTCCGGCAATGCACATCCCTTCTTCTTCGTTACAGATCATCAGGTCTTTATCGTTCAATTCGCATTCTTGTCCATCGAGGGTGATAAATTTTGTTTTATCGGGGAGGGTACGCACAATGATTTTGTTGCCGGTGATGTGTGCTGCATCAAAAGCGTGCATGGGTTGACCGATTTCGTACATGACAAAGTTGGTGATATCCACAATGTTATTTATCGGTCGAAGTCCAATAGCTATCAGTCTGTTTTTTAACCAGTCGGGACTTTCTTTCACTTCTACACCGCGGATCGTTAAACCCGAGTAGCGTGGGCAGGCTTCTGTGTTTTCTACAACGACATTAATTCCTCCTTCTTTCTTATCTATTTTGAATTCGTCAACCGAAGGTTTTGTGAGTTTAAAAGGTTTTTCAGCTTGTTTTAAGTAAGCTGCAAGATCGCGTGCCATACCATAGTGTGAAGTGGCATCCGAACGATTTGGTGTGATATCCACTTCAAGAACATAATCGGTCTCAACATGATAATATTCTTTTGCCGGCATTCCTACTTTTGCATCAGGAGGTAATACGATAATTCCATCGTGCGATGTTCCAATACCGATTTCGTCTTCTGCGCAAATCATTCCAAATGATTCTTCGCCGCGAATTTTGGCTCGTTTAATGGTGATTTCGTCATCACCCATATAAAGTTTTGTTCCGACTGTAGCCACTACCACTTTTTGTCCTGCAGCCACATTAGGTGCTCCGCAAACGATTTTCAATGGTTTGTCGTTTCCGATGTTTACGGTTGTGAGGTGTAAATGGTCGGAATTGGGATGGGGAGTACATGTCAGTACTTCGCCAATAACCAAACCCTCCAATCCACCTTTAACGGGGCTTATTTCTTCTATACCTTCTGTTTCTAGACCGATTGAAGTGAGTGCCTCGGCCGTTTCCCGTGGAGATAAATCGAATTTTAAATAATCTTTAATCCAGTTATATGAAATATTCATGCAATTGATTATGTTTAGCGATATTCACAAAAACGAATAAACATCGGCATGTGAATAATGAATTTCAGCCTTTTCGAAAAAGTCCTCAAAATTACAAAAAAACAGCGGAAATAGGAAAAATGAATCAAAAAACCATATGGAACAAGAGAGTCCATATGGTTTTATCTCAGTACTGTAATAGTTGAGAAGTTGAATTTGCCGTGAAGATATCGATTAATATCCTCTGATGGCTTTAATTCCCGGAAGTACTTTTCCCTCAATCATTTCAAGTAATGCGCCTCCGCCGGTAGAAACGTATGAAAACTTGTCGGCAAGGCCGAATTTATTCACACAAGCAACAGTGTCGCCTCCTCCGATGAGAGAGAAAGCTCCTTTTTCGGTAGCTTCCACAATGGCTTCTGCAACAGCACGAGATCCATGATCGAAATTATCGAATTCAAAAACACCTACAGGCCCGTTCCAAAGGATGGTTCTGGAATTTTTGATGATTTCGGCAAATTTTTTTTCAGATTTGGGACCGATGTCAAGACCTAGCCATCCATCAGGAATGTCATTTACCGGAGCATAAGCAGTGTTGGCATCGTTGCTGAATTTATCGGCTATTTTGGCATCGGTAGACAGAACAAGGTTTACTCCTTTTTGTTTGGCAAGTTCTACAATTTCGCGTGCCAAGTCGAGTTTATCTTCTTCGACAATTGAATTTCCGATTTTACCGCCGAAGGCTTTAACAAAGGTGTAAGTCATTCCTCCGGCAAGAATAAGGTTGTCCACTTTTTCGAGCAGATTCTTAATAATATCTATTTTGGTAGAAACTTTTGATCCACCCATAATAGCGGTAAAAGGATGCTGCGCATTGTTCATAACCTTTTCAATCGCATTGATTTCATTTTGCATGAGATAACCGAATAATTTGTGGTCGGCATCGAAATAGTCGGCAATCAATGCAGTGGAGGCGTGAGCACGATGGGCTGTGCCGAATGCGTCGTTAACATATACATCGGCGTAGGATGCTAATTTTTTGGCAAATTCTTTTTGTGCTTCCTTCATTGCCTTTTTTGCGGCGGCTATTTCTTCTTCGGTAGCATTTTCGGGCAGATTTCGGGGTTTACCCTCTTCTTCTGCATGAAATCGAAGATTTTCAAGTAAGAGAACCTGCCCGGGTTTCAAAGCAGCTGCTTTGGCTTCGGCTTCTTCGCCTATACAATCGCTGGCAAATTCTACATCCACGCCCAATAGTTCGGATAGGCGAGGGAGAATATGTTTTAACGAATATTTCTCGTCAGGTCCTTTTGGGCGGCCAAGATGCGAACCAATGATTACACTTCCTCCGTCTTGCAATATTTTTTTTAATGTAGGTATGGCTGCACGGATGCGTGTATCGTCGGTAATATTGAAATTTTCGTCGAGCGGCACATTGAAATCCACGCGGACAAATGCCTTTTTGCCGGCAAAATTAAAAGAATCCATTGTTTGCATAGTCTATATGTTTTAAAAATGTAAATGATTTATCTGAAATATAAGCAGAAATATAAGCAGAGAAACTATCTGCAAAAGTAGCAAAATTATATGGTTTATTCTCTCTACTTTGGAATAAACTTTTATGAATTCTTAATCTTTAATTCTGATTTCATATGTTATGGGGAAGGCTTTTTTGTACATAGCCATCACGCCACAATAATTTTCGAACGAAAGACTGACTGCTTTTTTGAGTTTTTCCCGGGGAAGATTATCTCCTTCAAATTCGTAAATTACATTCATTGAGGTGTATTGTTTGGGATGTTCTTCACTCATTTCTGCTTCGATTTGAATATTGAAACCCTTAATTCGACGCGCATTTTTCTTAAAAGCGAAATCACATCCATGCCGGTACATCCGGCAGCAGCTACGAGTACCAATTTTTTAGGTCGTGGGCCTGCATTGTCACCGCCGGCTTCTTTTGCCAAGTCAACGGTAATTGTATGCCCATCGACATTGGTATCAAAAATATTGTTTTTTCTCCAAATTGTTTTAATCGAGTCTTGAGCCATCTTGTATGTTTTTGATTTTTTGTTTCTGCCATTGTTTAACAATTCAATGAAGACTTTGGTTCACTTTGATGAGTTCAATGCTAAGTTCAAATTAGGAATTGGTATTTTGAATTTTTTGGCTTCCGATGAGAATTACTATATTTGTGAGTATATATTAACAAATATAAAACATATGCAAAACATGCAAATAAATGGATAATTTGGATTATGGTGTTATAGGAAACTGTCGTACGGCTTGCATTGATTTCAAAAGAAGGGAGTATCGACTAGTTTTGCCTGCCCGATCATAGTATCCGGGAGTTTCGTACCAAAAAACTTAATTTTGTTTTTTCGAAAGTGATGAGTTGGGTGGCGTTGGATAGCGCTTCATCTATTGCCGATTTGTTGCATAAACAACATTATACAGAAATGTGGAAAACGGAGGCCGATAAAATTAAAGCCGACATTTTTGAAAAGGGATGGAAAGAAGATATTCAAAGTTTTCCACAGGCTTATTCCCATCTTGCCTTTATTAATGCTGCTACACTCTTTTCAGAAGAACAGGTTTTGTCGAAGTTTATCCGCCCTTAATCGCTTTCGCCGAAGGGGATGGTTCGATATTTAGTTTTGCAAAAGAACCGGGGAATTTTTCATTAATGAAATCGATCATTTTCTCCCTAATTTCTACGCGAAGATCCCAGTTTTTGGAAGAATCGGAACCGCTTACAAGGATGCGTATTTCTTTGTACCATTCTTTGCTATCTGTAACCTGAATGTTTTGCACCCTGCCATCCCAATTGGGATTTTCTTCAACAATGGTTTTCAATTTTTTGCGAAGAGGATCAAGGGGAAGATCGTATGAAGTGTATAAAAAAACTGTTCCCATGATATCGGCGCTATTTCGTGTCCAGTTTTGAATGGGATTTTGAAGGAAATAATCGATAGGAACAATTAAACGTCTTTCATCCCAAATTCTTACCACTACATACGTAATGTTGATTTCTTCAATGCGCCCCCATTCTCCTTCAACTATTACAACATCATCTATTCGTATTGGTTGGGTAAAAGCTATTTGTATACCGGATAGTACTTGTCCTACACTACGTTGAGCTGCAAGTCCGACAATGACCCCAATAACGCCCGCTGAGGTTAACACGCTTACCCCGATACTATGTAACGATTCGATCGACATTAATGCTATGGCCGTAAAAATCACCCCTATGATAATCAGGGTGATTTTTTCAATCATATTAAGTTGTGTAAGTCGTTTGCGTGCATTCAAGTTATCGGGGTCTTGCAAATTGAGTTTATTTTGGAAGTATCGAAAACCCGCCCTTACTGCTTGTATTAAGAGCCAACCAATGGAAAGTATAAGCAATATTTGACTCATTTTTCGCAGAGTGCTAAAAAACCCGACGTCCTCTTTTAGATACGAACTAAAAATATTGAGTAATATGGAAAAAATAAGCCATATTGCGGGTAATTTAAAGAGTTTGATAATAAAATCATCGATTGGGCTTTGCGTTTTTTCTGCTCGTTGTCGAAGTTTTTTCGAGATAAAATTGTAAATAACAACAAGAACCAAAAAAATAGCAGCAAATAGTGTCAATAAAAAAACATACCATAGATTAGGAGAGTGTTCAGAAAGTTGATTTATCCAATTCATGTTTATGGTGTTTTTGTTGTTTATGAGATAAGTTTTTCTAAAAAAGGAATGACTTTTGATTGCAAAGGTATTCTATATTTGGCGGTAGGAGAAAAACTACCCACTTTAATGCTGATGCCCTGTGGAGGAAGTGCACGAAACATATCTTCGTCGGTTGTATCATCACCTATAGCCATAATAAAATCGTAATTTTTTTGTGCAAGACGGCGTTTTACTTCTGTTCCCTTATTGAATGTTGCAGGTTTTATTTCCAGGATTTTGTTCCCGGGAACAATTTGTAAATTCAGTCTCGAGCAAGGCTCAATTAAAGCATTCATGAGTTGTTTTTGACGGAGCTCTGCCAACCATGCATCCACTTTGCGATAATGCCACACCAGGGATGTATTTTTGATTTCGAGTGAAGAATGCGGGGTTTTTTCTATGGTATGAAGGAGAATATTCATGATTTCGTCGTCCCATTTTTCTATCCTTTTATAATTTTCGTGCCATACTCTGTTCTCTCTATAAAAAGCCCCATGTTCTGCTGTAAGATCAATATCGAGATTACTGAACCATTTGTCGAGGACCTTATAATTTCGCCCGCTGTTGATGACAACCGTGTTTCTTTTATCTTCTTTTATTCGGTTCAATAAATTGAGTAATTGTGGCGAAGGAACAGCATCTTCGGGGTTCTTTGTAAAAGGAACCAACGTACCGTCATAATCAAGCAAGAGCAAGCGCGAGGAGGCGCTGTTGTACTTTTGTTTGATTTGATCGAACTGTTCCTTTTCGATTATTTTAGTCAATATTTCACGGTTTTGTCGTTTAATGAATTGCATTTCATCGATGAAATCGTTTGCCCATTTTTTTACGGTTTGTTTTGAAATGCGTTTTTGCATCTTTTCCAACCGTTCTTTTTTTTCTTCTTCACTCATGGAAAGTGCTTGTAAAATAGCTCTTTCTATGTCTTTTATGTTGTTCGGATTAATAATAATGGCTTCCGGGAGCTCAGCGGCTGATCCTGCCATTTCGCTGAGAATAAGTACGCCCGGATTATCGTTGCTTTTTGTAGCGAGATATTCTTTTGAGACCAAATTCATGCCGTCGCGCAGCGGTGTCACCAAAGCGATTTCGGCAAGGTTATACATGGCTATGAGTTCATTAAATTCGAAACTCCGATAAAAATAATGAATAGGGGTCCAGCCCGGTTTAGAATAAAGTCCATTGATTTTTCCGATCAACTGATCGATCTCGGTTTTCAGATCGGCATATCTGTTTACTGTACTTCGCGAAGGTACAACAATCATCATAAGCGACACTTTTTCATGGTATTCGGGATGATTTCTCAAGAATAAAGCAAAACCATTCAATCGATGTAAAATACCCTTGCTGTAATCCAACCGGTCAACGGAAAGGATGATGGATTGTCTGCCGAGTTTTTGTTTTAGTTTGTTCACTTTCTTTTGTACAGCCGGGAGAGACGAGGCATTGTGGTATTGTTCATAATTGATTCCCATCGGGAAAGCATCTACGTGAACAATCCGTTCTTCGAGATAAATTTCGTCAAGTTGACAGTTGAGGTCAAGCACTCGATAAATGGCGTTGAGAAAATGTCGCATGTAATCGTGGATATGAAAGCCGATAAGGTCGGCACCCAGCAAACCATTGAGTAACTCTTCTCTTTCGGGTAGCACGCGAAAAAGTTCGTATGGGGGAAAGGGGATATGATGAAAGTATCCGATATTAACTGCCGGGCAGAGATCACGAATCATTTTAGGGAGCAGCATCAGATGATAATCGTGCACCCAAACAAGGTCGTCGTCCTCGATAAAGGGAAGTGCTGCTTCACAAAACTGCATATTCACCTGTTGGTAAGTCTCCCAAAATTTTGTTTTGTATTGAACAAAAGAAAAGAAATAGTGGCATAGTGGCCAGATAATGCTGTTGCTGTACCCTTCATAATAATTTTCGATTTGTTCGGCTGACAAGAAAACGGGATGATAGTTGAACTTTTTTAATCTTTTGGTGATTTTTTCTTTTTCTTCTTCACTATCGGTATAAATTCCCGGCCATCCGATCCAATGTTTTTCTACGGGCAGTTCCAACGATCCCATTCCGGTTGAAAGTCCTCCTTCGCTTCGGATTATGCGGAGCCTATTGTTCTTTTTTTCTATTTTTATGGGTAGTCTATTTGCAATGATTATTATTTTCATTTTTTGATTGTCTTTATCTTTATAACGTCAAACAAAATAGGTTGATTATTTCTTATTATAGTTTAACAAATTAAAAATTTTATTTTTATGTTTCGATGAAATGCTCAATTTTTTCGTTATCAGTGGGTTGAAAACTATGAAAAAATCGATTTGAAAGATAAAATTGAAAAATAAGTTTGTATTTTCATATTTTTGTAATACTTTCGTACAGCTTTTTGAGAGTTGATCCCTTTGAATTAAAAAAGTGAAACATCAAAATTAACATTTAAAATACGATTATCCTATTATGGCTAAAGAAAAAAACTATTTGACTTGTGATGGAAATCAGGCGGCAGCGCACATCGCATACATGTTTAGCGAAGTGGCTGCGATATACCCTATCACGCCTTCGTCAACAATGGCTGAGTATGTGGATGAATGGGCTGCTGCAGGACGAAAGAATATCTTCGGACAACCTGTTTTGGTGCAGGAAATGCAATCGGAAGCAGGTGCTGCCGGAGCCGTTCACGGATCATTGCAGTCAGGCGTGTTGACAACCACATTTACTGCATCTCAGGGACTGTTGTTGATGATACCCAACATGTATAAAATAGCAGGGGAATTGTTGCCCGGCGTATTCCATGTATCGGCACGTGCCATTGCTGCTCAGGCTTTGTCCATTTTTGGCGATCATCAGGATGTGATGGCTGCAAGATCTACCGGTTTTGCTCTTTTTGCTACCGGTTCGGTGCAGGAAGTGATGGATTTGGCAGCTGTGGCTCATCTGGCCGCCATTGAAAGCCGCATTCCCTTCGTTCATTTTTTCGATGGTTTCCGAACATCGCATGAGATACAAAAAATTGAAGCCTTAACCAACGATGATTTGGCACCATTGATCAATTACGAAGCTTTGGATGCATTTCGCAAGCGGGCTATGGGTCCTGATGCTCCGGTTATCCGTGGTACGGCTCAAAATGACGACATTTATTTTCAGACGCGCGAGGCAGCCAATCCGTTTTATGAGGCTGTACCCGATATTGTAGAGAAATATTTGGAAAAACTGGCCGAAGTAACCGGTCGCAAATACGGGTTGTTTGATTATTATGGCGATCCGGAAGCCGATAGGGTGATTATTGCTATGGGTTCGGTTACGGAAACCATTCGTGAGGTAGTGGATTTCTTGCGTGCCAAAGGCGAGAAGGTGGGTGTGGTTGCTGTGCATTTGTATCGCCCTTTCAAAGCCGAAGCCTTTCTGGCTGCAGTACCCAAAACAGCAAAACGAATTGCTGTACTCGACCGCACAAAAGAACCCGGAGCGTTGGGTCAACCACTCTATATGGATGTAAAGGATTGTTATTACGGAAAAGAAGATGCTCCTGAAATTGTTGGAGGTATTTATGGACTTTCGTCAAAAGATACCACACCGGGGCAAATCCTTTCTGTATTTGAGAATTTATCGATGAAAATGCCGAAAAACGATTTCACCATTGGCATTGTAGATGATGTGACTTTTAAATCGCTTCCGGTAAAAGAAGAAATTTCGATGGACGAAACCATTTACGAAGCTAAATTTTACGGCATCGGATCGGATGGTACGGTAGGAGCGAATAAAAATACCATTAAGATTATTGGGGAGAATACCGATAAATATGTTCAGGCTTATTTTGCGTACGATTCCAAAAAATCGGGAGGTTTTACCTGTTCACATTTACGTTTTGGTGATAATCCCATACGTTCTACTTATTTAGTAAATACGCCTAATTTTGTGGCCTGTCATGTTCCCGCTTATCTTAATCTTTACGATGTAACACGTGGATTGAAAGAAGGAGGAACGTTTTTGCTGAATTCGTTATGGAGCAAAGAAGAAGTTGGCAATCATCTCCCCAATCATATAAAAAAATATTTTGCTCAAAAACACATTAATTTTTACATTATCAATGCAACTAAGATTGCTGATGAAATTGGTTTAGGAAATCGTACCAATACCATTTTGCAATCGGCATTTTTCAAGATATCCAATGTTATTCCTTACGATTTGGCTGTAGATCAGATGAAGAAATTCATCGTTAAATCGTACGGAAGAAAGGGAGAAGATGTTGTAAAAATGAACTTTGCTGCCGTGGAAAGGGGTGGCGAGGTTGAAAAAGTGGAAATTCCTGCAGAATGGGCTGACATTGAGGTTGTTCAAGAGACACAAGACGATGCTCCTGAATTTATTCAGAAAGTGGTACGCCCCATGAACGCTCAACGTGGCTACGATTTACCGATATCGGTATTCAAAGGTCGTGAAGATGGTAGTTGGGAACCGGGTACAGCTGCTTACGAAAAACGCGGTGTGGCTTTTTTCGTTCCGCAATGGCACCCCGAACACTGCATCCAGTGTAATCAATGTGCTTATGTTTGTCCCCATGCAACCATACGTCCTTTTTTACTCGATGAAAACGAACAAAAAGGGTTGGGTGAGGATGTAGAAATATTGAAAGCTCAAGGTAAGCAATTTGACGGTCTGGGTTTTCGTATTCAGGTGGATGTTCTCGACTGTTTGGGGTGTGGCAACTGTGCCGATATTTGTCCGGGAAGGAAGGGAGAGAAAGCGCTTACAATGGAGCCCATTACCACCCAATACGAAAATCAGAAGAATTGGGATTACATGATAAATAATGTAACCAACAAGGCGCATTTGGTTGATGTGAAGCTCAACGTGAAGAATTCACAATTTGCACAACCTTTGTTTGAGTTTTCGGGTGCATGTGCGGGTTGCGGCGAGACGCCGTATATCAAGTTGATCACTCAATTGTATGGTGATCGGATGATGATAGCAAATGCAACCGGTTGCTCCTCAATTTATGGTGCATCGGCCCCGTCTGTTCCTTATACGGTTAATGATCAGGGTAGAGGGCCTACATGGGCTAACTCATTATTTGAAGACAATGCAGAGTTTGGATTTGGTTTTGTTTTGGCAAATTCGGCCATGCGCAACCGCATTGAATATTTGATGAAGAAAGGAATCGAATCGGACGAATTTTCTGAAGAGGAGAAAAGAATGTTCCAAGAATGGATGGACAATAAAAATGACGGTGAAAAAACGTTGGAGATCCACTCTAAACTTGTTCCATTGTTAAAAGAGAATACCCATCCGCTTGCTGCTGAGCTTCTCTCCTTGGAACGTTATCTTGTAAAACGTTCTATTTGGGCATTTGGTGGCGACGGTTGGGCATATGACATCGGTTTTGGGGGGCTCGATCATGTGTTGGCTATGGGGCAGGATATTAATATTCTTGTCCTGGACACCGAAGTATATTCCAATACAGGAGGTCAATCCTCTAAATCGACACCCATTGCTGCTGTGGCAAAATTTGCTGCTGCGGGTAAACGTATTCGCAAGAAAGACTTGGGAATGATTGCGGCTACTTATGGTTATGTGTATGTTGCGCAGGTGGCTATGGGTGCCAACATGAATCATTTCCTTAAAGTACTGAAAGAAGCGGAAGCTTACGACGGGCCATCGTTGATTATTGCCTATTCGCCTTGCATCAGCCATGGCTTGAAAGGAGGCATGGGGCGTTCTCAAGCCGAAGAAAAAGCTGCTGTAGAATGTGGCTATTGGCATTTGTGGCGTTATAATCCGCAGCTCGAAAAAGAAGGAAAAAATCCATTTATACTCGATAGTAAAGAACCCGATTGGGATAAGTTTGAAGATTTTCTACGTGGTGAAGTACGTTATACATCGTTGGAAAAAACTTTCCCTGAAGACGCTAAGAAGCTTTTTGCAGCTGCAAAAGAAAATGCTCAGTGGCGTTATCGTACTTATAAACGGATGGCTGAGGCCGATTTTTCTACTTTTATAGAAAAAGAATAAGTTCCCGATGTTGTAGGAACTGATGAATAATAAATCGGTTGGTGTTTTGATATCTTTCTCATTGCAAAGTGGAGCTTAGGCGAAACGGAGCAATGAGAAAGAAAAACATCACGGTTTTTAAATTAAATTGCGACAGATGATTGAGCAATTTGAAATAACTTTACCCCCTTTTCAAAGAGGCTACCATCTAATAACTTCTTTAATTGAGAAACACTTACCGCCTCTTCCCGATAGAGGTCTGCTTCATATTTTGGTAAAACATACTTCTGCCGGTATTACTTTAAATGAAAATGCCGATCCTTCTGTACGTAGCGATTTTGAAGCGTTCATGAATAAGCTGGTTCCTGAAAATGATCCGCTTTATATTCATACTTATGAAGGAAGTGACGATATGCCCGCTCATTTGAAATCGTCCTTAATTGGTACAGAAATTACTATCCCCATTACCAATGGTCGGCTCAATCTTGGCACATGGCAAGGCATTTACTTTTGTGAATTTCGCAATCATGGCGGCAGCCGCCGACTGGTAATTACCATTCTCGGTTGATCGATGCCTTTTCTTTATTTTCCCTGACGCCACCGACGGAGGATATTTTCCCGTTTATTGAAGATACCGTTTTGTTTTGAACGCAAGTCCTCTACGATGTAAAATAAGTTGGGATCGAATTCACCTAAAGCTTTTTCAAGGTTTTTCATTTCTTTTCGTTCCACCACAGTTTCTACAATATCTACTTTATCTATCGATCCTTTTGCTGGTATTATTGTTGCTCCGTATCCCATTTCTTTTAGAAGGTTGATTAAATTGGCTCCATTTTTTTGTGTGTAAATCCGACAAAGGATGATGCCGTATGCTATTCGCTGTTCCAGTAAAATTCCCATGTAGTTGCCGGTTGCATAACCTGCTGCATACGAT
>CAYUIY010000050.1:0-15606 GCA_964444915.1 uncultured Dysgonomonadaceae bacterium | reverse complement strand
TAACTCTGCTCGAAGAGTTGGTTCCTTTTTTTAAAGGAACGGCGCGTGCAGAAGAGTCGCTTTATCTGTTGGCACAAAGCTATTATAATTCAAAGGATTATGTGATGGCAACCGAATCGTTTTCTACCTATTACAATACTTTTCCGAAAGGGGAGTATGCTGAGCCGGCGCTTTTTTATGCGGCTTATGGCATGTATCTCGATTCGCCCGATCCGCGACTCGATCAGACAAAAACCTACAAGGCAATATCCGAATTTCAACGTTATCTCGAAAAGTATCCTCAGAGTGAAAGAGCACAACAAGCCAAAGATTATTTGTTTGAATTGCAAGAAAAACTGGCATACAAAGAGTTGTTGGCTGCACAATTGTACCTAAAATTAGGAAGTTATATGGGGAACAACTACGAGGCGGCGGTAATTACCGCACGTGAGGGATTAAAAAATTATCCTTTTTCTGAATATGCAGAGGATTTTCAGATGACTATTCTTCGTGCGTATTTCGAATATGCCGAAAGAAGTACTCGTGAAGCTCAGCCCGAGCGGTATCGTCGGGTGGTGGACGAATACTTTAATTATAAAAATTCTTACCCGAATGGGAAATATATGAAAGAAGCTGAAATGTATTATCGTGAAGCGCAGAAGAAGATTGAGGCTATGCCGGAATGAAAATCAATTGAAATTGAATTTGTATCGGAATAAATAAGATTAATAACAATTAAACCAATAAATAGGAATAATGGATTATAAAAAAATAACTGCAAGTACTACTACTGAAACCCGAGATATATGGGAATTATCAAAACCAACGGGGAATATTTATGAAATGGTTGTGATTATTAGTAAACGAGCAAACCAGATTGCCGCAGAAATGAAACGCGATTTGGATAATAAATTGGAGGAATTTGCTTCTTATACTGATAATTTGGAAGAAGTGTTCGAGAATCACGAACAAATAGAGATTTCGCGTTTTTACGAAAAATTACCCAAGCCCACTCTGATTGCTATCGACGAATGGGAAAAAGGAGAAATTTATTGGCGTAATCCTGCCAAAGAAAAAGAATTATTCTGATTATGTTGCAACGTATTCAGACCATCTATTTGCTGCTTGCGGCGGGCTGCATGGTACTGGCTTCGGTGTTGCCGCTTGCTACCTTCACTTTTAACGGGCAACCCGTTATTTTTGAAGCAATGGGTTTTTATCAGAACGGCGAACTTCTTTTTAATACCTGGGGATTGTTTGCTCTGGGTGCCATAAGCGCCGTACTTTCGTTGGTTGTGGTATTTCTGTACAGGAACAGAATTTTGCAAATACGGCTGACTGTGATGAATATCATTCTCATGGTGGGCTTTTATTTGCTTTTTTTATTTCTCGTATTTATGCGCAACCCTGAAGCCGATACAACTTTCGAAAAAGTAGGTGTAGGGATCATTATGCCTGCCATTGCCATTATTTTGAGCTACCTGGCAATACGGAAAATAGGAGAAGACGAAGTTTTGGTGCGGTCGCTGGACCGGTTAAGGTGAATAATATTGTAAAGCTTTAGGTAAAATTTTTTCCATATTGCCGATGCGTTTGGCATCGGTGGGGTGGGTGCTCAGAAACTCGGGAATTTTACCGCCTTGTGTACTTTGCGCCATCCGTGTCCAGAAGGGAATAGCGACGCGTGGATCGTATCCGGCCATTGCCATAAAAATTAGCCCGAGCTCGTCGGCTTCGTATTCTTGTTTGCGGGCATAAGGCAGCATGACGCCTACTTGTGCACCCAGTCCGAATACGGTTTGCCCGATGGTGTTGGCAGCCACCCCCTTCAGCAATTCTCCTGCCACGGCTCCCCCGTATTGAAGTGCAAGTTGTTGACTTATCCGCTCGCTGGCATGTTTAGCTACAACGTGCCCTATTTCGTGTCCTATGACCACTGCCAACGATGCTTCGTTTTGGGTGACCGGTAATAAACCCGAATAAACCACTACTTTCCCCCCGGGCATGGCGAAAGCATTGACGCTTTTATCTTCTACCAATTTGAATTCCCATGCGTAATTTTGTATTTCCGACGACGCACCACTATTCTTCAAAAATGTTTCTACTGCATTGGCTATTCTCATCCCAACCCGTTGTACCATTTGAGCTTCGGGTGTGTCTGTTATTACCTTAGCTGTGTGGATGTATTCTTGATATTGTTGCAGACTAAGGGTGATGACTTGTTGATCCGAAACTAACATCAATTGTCGCCGTCCCGTTATGGGAACACTGCTGCATCCTTGCACTAAAAAAGCAGTGATTGCGATCGTCAGAAGATATTTTACCGTGTGAAGATTGTCTTTTCTTTCCCGATTCTTTGTTTCCATAATTATAATTTGTTTTACCATGAAGAAATATCCATACCTCTTATTAATAAAGAACACTTTTTTAGAGAAGAGGTTTAATCGGTTGGCAATTTATTTTTTTAAAAAAACTATTTAGGAGAAAAAGGAATGTTTTTGAAAATTTAAAAAAAGTATTCTTATGTAAGGTGAACACAACATTATCAGAAAGTTAGTGAGGATGTTGCAAGGTAAATTATTGAATAGGGGAATATTTCGTTTAAATTTTATGTTATTTGTTTCGTGAAAATTTTACTTTCAAAATTAATTGTACTATTTTTATAGCATTATTTTAGTTATGTATGCGGCAGCTGATTTAATTTCCGTGTATTTTTGACGAAATATTTTTGAAATATGTCTGTCTCGTTTGTAGTTTATTCGGATGAAAGAAACCAACGAAACTAAAACTTAAACTAAAAGAAAAACAAATTGACTTCATTGTAAAATAATGATAAACAAAAATTTTTTACACCATATTTAATCTTAAAAAATAGAAAGTTATGTCATCAAAAATGTCGAGAAGGAAATTTTTGGAAACGGGAGCTATAGCTGCCGCAGGTTTGACTGTCGTGCCCTCGTCGGTACTCGGGAAAAGTTTTGGACATACCGCACCGAGCGATAAATTGAATATTGCAGGTGTAGGTGTGGGAGGTATGGGTTTTGCTAACCTCAAAAATCTGGAAAGCGAGAATATTGTTGCTCTTGCTGATGTTGATTGGAAGTACAGCGATCGCGTTTTTAAGTATTTTCCTAAAGCAAAGAAATACTACGATTACCGAAAGATGTACGACGAAATGGGGAAAAGCATTGATGCCGTTGTGATTGCTACTGCCGATCATACCCATGCATTGATTGCTGCAGATGCAATAACGATGGGGAAACATGTTTATGTTCAAAAACCATTGACTCACAGTGTATATGAATCTCGTCTTTTGACTAAATTGGCTAAGAAATATAAAGTTGCCACACAGATGGGTAATCAGGGTTCGTCGGATGCCGGTGTTCGTCAGGTGATCGATTGGATTTATGACGGGCAAATTGGTGAAGTTACCCGAGTTGAAGCTTTTACCGACAGACCCATATGGCCTCAGGGATTAAATCGTCCGGCTAAAGCCGATCCCGTTCCTTCTACATTGAAGTGGGATTTGTTTATCGGACCTGCTCCGATGCGTCCTTTCAATCATATTTATACGCCGTGGAACTGGCGCGGATGGTGGGATTTTGGAACAGGGGCATTGGGCGATATGGCATGCCATATTTTGCATCCGGTATTTAAAGGTTTACGGTTAGGTTATCCTATAAAAGTACAGGCTAGCTCTACCATGTTGCTGACCGATTCGGCGCCTGTGGCTGAAAAGGTGAAAATGGTTTTCCCGGCTCGCGAAAATTTACCTAAAGTAGCCATGCCCGAAGTGGAAGTTATTTGGTATGATGGAGGTTTACAACCTTTCCGCCCGGAAGGTATGCCTGTAGGGAAAGATTTGAACGATGGAGGGGGTGGTGTAATTTTCCATGGAACAAAAGACACACTGATTTGCGGATGCTACGGGAAAAATCCTTGGTTGCTATCCGGAAGAACTCCCAAATCACCAAAGACTCAGCGTGAAGTTACCTTGTCTCATGAAATGGATTGGGTGCGTGCGTGCAAAGAGAGTCCCGAAAATCGCGTAGAACCTGCCTCTCCGTTTTCCGAAGCAGGACCTTTCAACGAAATGGTTGTTATGGGTGTGGTAGCGGTAAGATTGCAAGGTTTGAATCAAGAACTCGAATGGGATGGCGAAAACATGAAATTCACTAATATTCCCGAAAATGCCACTGTTAGAACCATTATTGAAGATAACTTCAAAATTGTAGATGGCGATCCCAAATTTGATAAGAAATGGACGGAACCGGTGAATGCTTGTGCCTATGCAGAAGAATTGATCAAACATACATATCGTGAGCCTTGGAAGTTGCCTGATATGCCCAGGGATTAAGTCGAAAAAATGGAAGTGATCGAATTTTAGTTTAATATTTAAAAGAATGAAGTTATGAAAAAATTGTTTTACGCATTTAGTTTAGTTGCTATGTCAGTGATGATTTTAGGATCGTGCACCGGTGGTAAAAAGCAAGGTGCTCAAGAAGGAGAAGCAACAGACACAGTTGTTGCAGCTGCCGAAGATACATCGGACTGGATTGTGCTTTTCAACGGAGAAAATTTTGACGGATGGCGTGGTTATAACCGCCAGGATATTCCAAAAGCCTGGACGATTGAAGACGGCGCCATTAAAATTCAAGGTTCGGGTCGAGGAGAAGCCGGTTCTGAAGAGGGTGGTGATATTATTTACGACCGCAAATTCAGAGATTTTGAATTGAGTTTTGAATGGAAGGTATCGCCGGGTGCCAACAGCGGTGTTTTCTATTTGGCGCAAGAGATTCCGGGCGAACCCATTTGGAAATCGGCTCTCGAATATCAGATTTTAGATAACGAGAGGCATCTCGATGCAAAGTTAGGTAAAGACGGGAATCGTCAGTCGGCTTCGTTGTATGATCTTATTCCTGCCGTTCCACAAAATGCAAAACCTGCAGGCGAATGGAATACAGGGGGTGTTTTGGTACAAAAAGGAACCGTTGTTCATATGCAAAATGGTGAAAATGTTTTAGAATGCCATTTATGGACAGACGAGTGGAGAAAATTGGTTGAAGGAAGCAAGTTTAAGGGAATGGAGCATATCATCAATGTAGGTGGTCCCGATCGTGAAGGTTATATCGGATTACAGGATCACGGCGATGATGTATGGTTTAGGAATATCAAGATCAAAATTTTGGATTGATCGCTAGTGTCATATTTGAGTCACTGAAAATCCGTTTTTGTAAATGAATACATTATTTTACTTAAGACAACGATGTTCAGTGACTCAATTTTCTTTATATTTTTACGACATGAAAAAACATTCTTTCTTATGGATTTGTGCACTAATTGGATGTGCAGTAATGATGAGTTGTAACCAAAAACAGGGAGCAACTGCTCAAGAGGGTGATAGTGTAAAAATACACAAAAAAATTTATTTGCAACTTTATTCGGTGCGCAACGATATCAACTCCGATTTTAAAGGAACTATCGCCAAAGTGGCTGAAATTGGATATACAGGCATTGAAGCGGCGGGATATGCCGATGGTAAATTTTATGGGTTAGAACCCAAAGAATTCAAAAAAGAAATTGAAAGCGTTGGCATGGAAGTACTTTCCTCGCATGCAGGGCGACCTTTAGCTGAAAATATTGCCCAAACCAATTGGGAGGAGGTGTGGAAATGGTGGGATACAGCAATTGCTGCTCATAAAGCTGCCGGCATGAAATACCTTGTAGTTCCGTGGATTCCAACTCCAAAGACATTAGCCGATTTGAAATCGTATTGCGATTATTTTAATCAGATTGGCGAAAAATGTAATGCTGCAGGTCTTCGTTTTGGTTATCATAATCATAATTTTGAATTTATTGAGATTGAAGGACAGACCATGTATGATTACCTGCTGAACAATACCGATCCTTCCAAAGTTTTTTTCCAGATGGATGTATATTGGACGGTGAGAGGCGGAAAAAGCCCTGTAGAATATTTTAAAAAATATCCGGGTCGCTTTGAGTTGCTCCACATAAAAGACGAAAAAGAACTCGGACAGAGCGGGATGGTAGGTTTCGATGCTATTTTCAATAACATCGGTAAGTCCGGTGCCAAGTACATTATTGTTGAAGTGGAAAGATACGATTATGCTCCTTTGGAAAGCATAAAAATGAGCTACGATTATTTAATTAACAGCCCATTTGTGAAAGCAGACTATTCTCAGAACGCTCAATAGTGAATAGTGAGGAGAAATTTGTACCTCGATAAAAAGAGGGTGAAATCACATAGTGATACACCCTCTTTTTATTTTAATTATCTCATCCTTTAATCCTCATACAAACGAGCTACGAGATTGCGATCGCCGTAAGCATCGTCGATGCGGGCAACATGAATCCAAAATTTGTTTTCTGCCACATAAGGTAAGGGATAGACTGCTTTACTACGTGGGTAAGCATGTTTCCATTCGTCCGCTACGCATTCGTATTCGGGATGAGGAGCATTTACCAGCACATTATCGTGAGCAGGATATTTGGCATTTACTATTTCCATAATTTCTTCATAAATGCTGTTCATAGCTGCTACAAATCGATCCAGTTCGGCAAGGCTTTCGCTTTCGGTGGGTTCGACCATGAGTGTGCCGTGAACCGGAAACGAAAGGGTAGGGGCATGAAAACCATAGTCCATCAGCCGTTTGGCAATATCGGTTTCGGTAATACCCGAAATTTCTTTTAATTTTCGGCATTCCAGAATGAGTTCGTGACCTACTCTGCCATTGGCTCCACGATACACAATGCCATACGTATCTTTTAGCTTTTCGGCAAGGTAATTGGCGTTGAGAATAGCCACTTTGGTTGCTTCGGTTAGTCCGTCGGCCCCCATCATTTTTATATAAGCATAGGCAATTTGCAATACTCCGGCACTACCATAAGGCGCAGCAGCTACTGTGTTAAGATCGCTTTCGAACATTACCGGATGACCGGGAAGGAAAGGGATCAAATGTTCGGCCACACAGATTGGGCCTACGCCGGGACCACCTCCACCATGCGGTATGGCAAACGTTTTGTGAAGATTAAGATGACAGACATCGGCGCCAATTGTGGCGGGATTGGTGATCCCAACCTGGGCATTCATGTTAGCACCATCCATATATACCTGACCGCCGGCTTCGTGAATGATGCGGCACATCTCTTTGATTTCCGTTTCGAAAATACCGTGAGTGGAAGGATACGTGATCATGAAAGCGGCCAGATCGTTGTTGTATTCTTCTGCTTTTTTACGCAGATCAGCCATATCCACATTGCCTTTTTCGTCGCAGGCAATTACGATGGGCGTATAACCTGCTTGAACGGCGCTGGCAAAATTGGTTCCGTGTGCCGAGGACGGTATGAGCACAATTTTGCGATGCCCTTGGGCAATGCTTTTCAAATAGCTTGCTATTACAATGAGCCCTGCATATTCTCCTGCTGCTCCCGAATTGGGCTGGAGGCTTACGCCGGGGAAGCCGGTTATTTCTGCCAACATCAATTTCAGTTCTTCTATCATTTCGTGATAACCTTGCACCTGTTCGATGGGTGCAAAAGGATGTATTTTTTGAAAGCCGGCATAGCCCAGCGGCAATAGTTCCGATGCGGCATTCAGCTTCATTGTACACGATCCTAAGGGAATCATCGAATGTGCCAACGAAATATCTTTTCTTTCGAGGCGTTTAATATAACGCATCATTTCGGTTTCGGTGTGGTAGCTGTTAAAGACCGAATGGGTAAGGAATTTTGAAGTACGAAGCTGTTCCTGAGTAAGGGTTATTTTTTGGGGCAGATCGTCAATCATAAACACTTTGGAGCTGCCGGCAGCCATTGCAAAAACAGCCAACAATTCGTGTGCCCGATAGCTATTGGTGGTTTCGTCGATGCTGATGCCGATTTCTCCTGATTTGAAATAACGCAGATTGATATTTCTGATTTCGGCGTTGTTTCGAATGTCTTTTTGTGAAATAGTGGGGGGAAGTTTTATTTTTAAGGTGTCGAAATAACTCGAGTTGAGTTGCTTGTATCCCATTGCCGTTAGTTCATCGGCTATAAGCGAAGCAATGGAATGCACCCGTTCGGCAATTTTCTTTAACCCATCGGGACCGTGATAGACAGCATAGAACGACGACATTGTTGCTAGTAATGCTTGTGCCGTACAAATGTTTGAGGTGGCTTTTTCGCGTTTGATGTGTTGCTCGCGTGTTTGTAAGGCCATGCGAAATGCTTTTTTCCCGTAAGCATCTTTTGAAATGCCGATGATGCGTCCGGGTACAAACCGTTTGTACTCGTCGCGGGTAGCAAAGAATGCAGCCGAAGGTCCTCCGTAAAATAGGGGAATGCCAAAACGTTGGCTGCTCCCGAAAGCAATATCGGCGCCCCATTCTCCCGGTGGAATAAGCATGACAAGTGCCAATAAGTCGGTAGCCACAGCTACTTTGCAATCTACGGCATGAGCTTTTTCCACGAAGAGACGATAATCTTCCACATTGCCTTCGCTATTGGGATATTGTACAATCGCCCCAAAAAATTTATCGTCTAAAGTGGCGGTTTTATAATCGCCTACCACGATATTTTTGCCTGTATGGCGCATGCGGGTACGCAATACGGAGAGAGTTTGTGGAAAAATATGTTTGTCGACAAACAGGGTGTCGGCATTTTTTTTTGCTTTGTTGCGTGCACATAAGGCATGCATCATGTTAGCAGCTTCGGCTGCCGCGGTGGCTTCGTCGAGTAACGATGAGTTGGCTAACGGAAGTGCAGTGAGGTCGCTCACCATCGTCTGAAAATTCAGTAGCGCTTCGAGTCGTCCTTGTGAAATTTCCGACTGATAGGGTGTATATGAGGTATACCAAACCGGATTTTCGAATACGTTACGATAAATTACGGCCGGTGTCACTGTATCGTACCATCCCATACCGATATACGAGGCATACACTTTGTTTTTTGATGCCAAATGGGCTATTTCTTCCGCATATTCTTGTTCTGATAATGCTTTGGGAAGTGACAAGGGTTGGGTAAGGCGGATATCGCGTGGAATAGTTTGATCGATTAATTCGTCTATGTTGGAAACACCGATGATTTCAAGCATTTTTTCCATTTCGGACGGGTCGATCCCGATATGTCGGGTTTTAAAATGTTCCATTTCCATAACATGAAGAGATTTTTTCGATGATTGAATGTTTTATGATTAAATTCCTACAAAAGGATTGTATTTTTTTTCGTTTCCGATAGTAGTTACAGGGCCGTGACCGGGATAAACAACCGTTTCGTCGGGCAATATAAACAATTTGTTTTTGATGCCTTCTACTAGCTGATTGTAATCTCCTCCTATAAAATCGGTTCTTCCGATACTTCCGTTAAAGAGAACATCTCCTACAAAAGCACAATTTGCAGCTTTATTGTAAAAAACGAGGCTTCCTGCCGAATGTCCGGGAATATGAATAACGTGCAATTGTTGATTGCCAAAAGAAACGATATCGTTTTCTTTCAGATAATTTCCAAGTGGCGGAACAGAAAGAAGAGATATGTCGACTCCAAACATTTGAGGATGAGTGGAAAGTTTTTTCAGCAAATGCTCATCGGCTGCATGTGCTTCGGGTTTAACGCCGAATTTAGAAACAACAAAATCATTTCCCAATATATGGTCGAAATGTAAATGTGTGTTTAAGAGATGCTTTACGGTAAGATTGTTGTTCACTATATAGTTGAATAGCGTTTCTTTTTCATGGGGATACCAACATGCAGGGTCAATTATTACACACTCGCCGGTTTCATCGGAAAGCACATAGGTATTTACAGCTAATGGACCAAATTCAAATATTTTAATTTTCATCAATAAAAAGACTTTGTAATTTTATGTAATTGGCAAACTGTTGTTTTTTACAAAAATAGTTTTTTCTTTCCAATTATTGCCTGGAAAGCCCGATAATAATCGTTATTTAATTATAGGAAGGTATACCAAATGTTTTGTTTCAAAAAAAGGTTCGTTAAAATATGTCGTCAAAGGAATGACCTTAACTTTGTTTGTAAAGGGTTTTATCTCGCGGGTTAAATCGCCGCCTTTCAGACAAATAATGCCGTTGAGAAGCGCATTTTTCTGTTGGGACGAGATGTTTTTCTGCGTGGTTTTTACCAATTCGGGTAAAGACATGACGGCACGGCTGACTACGAAATCGAATGTTCTTTTTTCCTTCTCAACGCGAGAATGAGCAAATTCTACATTCTGTAATCCGATGGCTGTTGAGATTTCGCTTGCTACTTTAATTTTTTTCCCGATGCTGTCTAACAATAGAAACCGAACCTCAGGGAAAAAGATGGCAAGCGGAATACCGGGGAAACCACCACCGGTTCCCACATCCATAATTTTTGTTCCTGCTACGAAAGAAATGAATTTGGCTATTGCCAACGAATGCAATACATGATGAAGGTAAAGGTTATCGATATCTTTTCTGGAAATGACATTTATTTTAGCGTTCCATTCTTTATACAGGTCATAAAGCGCATCGAATTGGTGTAGTTGCTGCTCGGTTAAAGAAGGGAAATACTGTTTTATTAGGTATGACATTTATCTTCCAGCTAATTGTGAGACAACGGTATTTTCTTTCAGTATTGGCCGCAGAGCGTCATACGAAAGAAAAATAACCTGAGCATTTAACGGATAGGCTGCACATTCTCCTCTGTTAAAGATATACGTGATGCCTTTGTCATCTACAAGAAAATTTTTATTCGGCATGATTTCTTCAATGTCGAAATAGCCCAGATCTTCTAGATCGCCAATTGTTTTAACTCCGTTTTGTTCTATTAAGGAAGAGATAAATAGCAACTGAAGTTGTTTTTCGTAATCCGGCTTAAAAATATCGTTTTCAGTGAGGATTGTTTCTGTTTTAAGATTTATCACGCAGTTTTTATAGGATTCAAAAGATGTTTCTTCATCTTTGCCCCGGGTTTGCCTTACTTGAAAAGATAAAATGTCGTTTTTATTAAAGTAAATCGTATCCGAAAGTGTTTCGTAATACGAATAAAAGATATACGATAAAGTATCGCCATAGATATTATCCCATTCGTCGGAATAATCGGTTGCCAAAGTTCCCATGAGTTTCATGTTGGATATGTTTTTATTGAATATTTTGGCGTCGCTCAGATAATTTTTTATGTAATTAGCTACATATCGATCCATGGCTTCCTGAGGAGAAAGGTTGAGATAAGATTGTCCGAACATGTTTTCTATAAACAATTGTTGCAATTGCTTTACATCTAATTTTTCGGCAGTTTTGGGATAAACAAAACGAATGGCTATTTCACAAAAAGGTTGAGTGGTATCGTTATCCAGATACGATTTTTTTGTTACAGACAGCACATCGAACTCGATTTTGTTGTTACTGCCGGATGTATTATTTATGTTTTTACAGGAGAAAAAAGAAGAAATCATACCTATGCAAATGAAAATTGCATATAATTTTTTTTGTTTTTTCATGAACATAATCCTCTATTCATCGTTTGCAAAATTACACTTTTTATAAGAATTATGTCTGTTTTCAAAAGAAAAAAATGTAACAATGTTCCGATTATCGTGCGATAATGATTAATAAAATGCTCTCTATCTTATTAATAGGCATGTTCATCGGCTTTCAGATCTTCAATACTCAATCGTTTCTTTTCCAGTAATCGCCAAGCGTAAGCAATATAGCCTATTACAATCGGCACCAGCAGCGATACGTAGAACATCACCCTCAGGGTCAGTTCGCTTGACGATGAATTCTGAGAGATGAAAGCTGTAAAATGTGAGGGGTATGTTGGGAATGCTGTCTTGTCCTTTGGTTAAATAGCCATATCCAAAAGTTGATACCGGGAACAAAGGCATCGATATCGCGATATCCCAACAGCGATAATAATTTGGGTAATTCAATTTTGAGTAAATCCTTCCCAAAATAGGGAAAACCGGTTGAATCTTTTCGCAGGTTGAGTGAGCTTGGTATTCATATGTAAATTTACGCTTCTCCCATCTTCCCTAAGGGAGGAAAGAAATTTTCGGGTTCGTTTCCCAAATGAATAGTCCCATTTACTTTTTCGAATTTTTCGATATTGTCTTTTAACGCAAAAAGCAGGCGTTTGGCGTTTTCGGGAGTGAGAATGATGCGCGATTTAACTTTTGCTTTTGGTACGCCCGGCACGATCCGGACAAAATCGATAACAAATTCGGATGAAGAATGGGAAATAATGGCCAGATTTGCGTATGTTCCTTGAGCTACTTCCTCGGATAACTCGATTTGAATTTGATTTTCTTCTTTGAAATTTTCCATTGCTTTAATTATTTATTAATACACGATTGTTTTTTGCTTGAGGTAATTTTTTCATTCCGGGGGGAAATTTTTTGACAATTTTCGTTTTTTGAATTTTCTATAGAATGACATGATGTGTAAAAGTAGTATAAAAAAATGAAATAAGTTTATTTACTTCTTCTTTTTTTAATATTTTCTTTTTTCTCGCAAATGAATATTTCCTATTTTTTTCTATTTAGTTAAATAAAAGAAAAATATCTTGGCATTATTCTCTATACTCCATTTTTTCGCAATAAATTTTCTACATTTGTAGAGAACTTAAAGGCAAATTAGTTATTAATCACACTAAACATTAAAACAATGGTAAGTTACAAAGAACTGGGTCTTGTAAATTCAAGAGAGCTGTTTAAAAAAGCAATGGAAGGCGGTTATGCCATTCCCGGATTTAATTTCAATAATATGGAACAATTGCAGGCTATTGTTTCTGCATGTGTAGAAACAAAATCGCCCGTGATTTTGCAGGTATCGAGCGGTGCACGAAAATATGCCAATCAAACGTTGTTGCGTTATATGGCTCAAGGTGCAGTTGAGTATGCAAAAGAGTTAGGATATCCGATTCCTATTGTGCTTCATCTCGATCACGGGAATAGTTTTGAACTGTGTAAAAGTTGTATCGAATACGGATTTTCATCGGTGATGATTGACGGTTCGCATCTGCCCTACGAAGAAAATGTGGCATTGACCAAGCAAGTGGTTGATTATGCTCACCAATTTGATGTTACTGTTGAAGGAGAATTGGGTGTGTTGGCCGGCATTGAAGACGATGTTAAAGCAGAAAGTCATACCTATACCGATCCCGATGAAGTGGTGGATTTTGTAAGTCGTACCGGTGTAGATTCATTGGCAATTTCTATTGGAACATCTCATGGTGCATATAAATTTAAACCGGAGCAGTGTACGCGCGACGAAAAAGGAAGATTGGTTCCTCCTCCATTGCGTTTCGATATTCTGAAAGAGGTTGAAAGACGTATTCCTGGATTTCCTATTGTCCTTCACGGTGCTTCTTCTGTTCCTCAAGAGTATGTGGATGAAATTAACAAATATGGCGGCAAATTGGAAGATTCTATTGGGATTCCGGAAGAGCAACTTCGTGAGGCTGCCAAATCGGCCGTTTGCAAGATCAATATCGATTCCGACGGTCGCTTGGCAATGACAGCTGCAGTGCGAAGAGTACTCTGGACACAGCCCGAAGAATTTGATCCGCGTAAATATCTTGGACCAGCTCGCGATGAATTGAAGAAACTTTATATGCACAAAACTCAAAACGTATTGGGAAGTGCAGGTAAAGCTTAATGAACGAAATGTACTGCTAACGTTTTAAATAAGGCAGAAAATAATAAGGAAGACCGGGCGTTGCCGATATAGCAATAGCCTGGTTTTTTACATTAATATTGTAGATTTTAGTTTTAAATCTGATGAAAAGGATCGGCTGCATTACCGTGTTTTATTTTTTATGGGTTACCGTTATGACCGGTCAAATAAAAGCCGAAGAAAGTGCGGTTAACGATTCTGTTTATAAAATTCAGCAAAACAAATCTGTTGATTTGATCAATAGGTTCCCTATTAAATTAGGGGAAAAATACATGCCGATACTATACCTGGCAGATACGCTGGTTAATTTGGTTTTGGACGATTGGTTTCCTTTGGGGAATCCCCAAACAAATGTTTTTGATTTCGGTCGTATTCAGACAATCCCTACATATAATCATATGGAGGGATTCAGATTGAGAGGAGGGGTGGCATCTACGGCACGATTTCATTCACATTTTTTTCTGAAAGGGTATATGGCTTATGGCTTCAAGGACGAAAAACTCAAATACAGAGGCGAAGCAACCTGGTCGTTCAATAATCCGCTTTATCACGAAGAGGAATTCCCCAAAAATAACCTTTCTGTTATTTATGAAAACGATATTTATCCTTTTGCAGAGTTGCATCCGCGTGCAACAAACGATGCCGTATTGTATACATACAAACATTCTGAAGGTGCAACAGCTTATCGGAATTTTACCGAACTTTGTTATGAAAAAGAAACTTTATGGGGTTTGGCATGGCAGGCGTGGGTTCGCACTTCTACTATTGAGCCGGGAGAAGGATTTTCCTTTATGACCCTTAAAGGAGATAATGAGCCGGTCTTGCATTCGAATTTAAAGACGGGTGAAGTGGGAGTATTGCTGCGTTATATACCTTCGGTATCGTATTTTCAATATCGTCGAAAACGGAAATTATTGTCTTATGGTAAACCCATCTTCACGTTGTCTTATACAACAGGATTGAATGGTTTTCTTGGTGGTAGGGTATCGTACGAAAGAGTTGAAGCTTCGGTTCAGGAACGTTTTGTTGTTGGTGATTATGGTCGATTTAATGTCTCGGCAGATGTTCAAAGAGTTTGGGGACTTTTGCCTTTTCCCATGCTGCTTTATCCCAATCAGCACAGTAAAAATCCAATAGAAAACAGTGCGTTTTATTGTACTCAGGCTATTGAATTTGTAGGTGATAAACAGTATGCATTACGCACAAGTTTTATCGGGAATCGATGGTTGCTTTATCATGTACCTGTTTTTAGAAAATGGGGAACCAGAGAGTTGATCACTTTTCGGACAGTCTATAGTAAATTGAAAAATAAAAATATACCTACGTCAGACAATGATCTTTTTATTTTTCCTGAAACAACTACCGTTATGAAGAAAATGCCCTATATCGAGGGTTCGATAGGGGTTGTTAATTTTATGGGTTTTTTTCGGGTTGAATACGTTCATCGTTTTACCTATCGTAATAATCCTCATGCTATTCGAGGGAGTTTACGGTTGGATATAACTATTTGATAAAATGAAAAGGGAAAGAGCTGCATATTCCCTTTTTTTCACTTATCTTTGTATTTGCTATGCGAAAAGAGAAAAGAATTACCATTTTAGGAATAGAATCTTCCTGCGATGATACGTCGGCTGCAGTGATTCGCGATAGGATAATCTTATCGAATGTAATAGCTAATCAGTCGGTGCACGAACGATATGGAGGGGTTGTTCCTGAATTGGCGTCGCGTGCGCATCAACAAAATATTATTCCGGTAGTGCACGATGCACTGAAGCAAGCCGGGGTATCGAAAGACGAACTTTCGGCAATAGCTTTTACTCGGGGACCCGGGTTATTGGGGTCATTGCTGGTAGGAACGTCTTTTGCCAAGGGCTTTTCTTCGGCGTTGAATATTCCTCTCATCGATGTCAATCATTTGCAGGCGCATGTGTTGGCACATTTTATTAAGGAGAATGACGACGACGACTCTCAC
>CAYUIY010000049.1:0-15709 GCA_964444915.1 uncultured Dysgonomonadaceae bacterium | reverse complement strand
ATTCAACAATTGAAAAACGAACTGCGGTTCTATAAATCGCTATTCCCATAAAAAAGACCGGTAGCGAACATCGTTTCTTATGCTCAAATCGATCACCATCACAAACTACGCATTAATCGATCATCTCGACATGGATTTCGGCCCCGGTTTTTCGGTCATCACAGGAGAAACCGGCGCAGGGAAATCCATCATTTTAGGTGCCCTTTCGCTGGTGCTTGGCCAACGCGCCGATAGCCGCCAAATTAAACAGGGAGAAACGAAATGTATTGTCGAGAGCGTTTTCGATATTTCGAAATACAATCTTCGTCCGTTTTTCGAAGAGCACGACTGGGTATACGACGACAAGGAACTGATATTGCGTCGCGAGTTATGGTCGAACGGCAGATCGCGGGCATTTGTAAACGATTCGCCTGTTTACCTGAACGACCTGAAAGAGCTGAGCAATCGCCTCATAGACATTCACTCTCAGCATCAAAATCTTGCCTTAAACGAAGATCTTTTTCAATTGATGGTGATAGACTCACTGGCACAAACCGGCCGGCTGAGCAACGAATACACTGCTGCTTATGCCGATTTTCGTGCTGCCGAAAAACAATTGAACGAACTGCGAGAGCTTTCACAAAAAAACAAAGAAGAAGAAGATTACTTGCGGTTTCAGCTTCAAACGCTGAAAGACGCTGCGTTACAGCCCGACGAACAGGAAGCACTCGAAGCAGAACTGGAGGCAATTACCCACACCGAAGAAATAAAATCGGCCCTGTTTGCCATTGTATCGCAACTCTCGGGGGACGAACAAAACGTAGAATCCATGCTGAAATCGGCATTGGACAACGCACGCAGCATCCGACAGGTTTTCCCAAAAATAGAAGATATCGCCGCACGCATCGAGTCGGCTTATATCGACCTGAAAGATGTGCGACAGGAAGCCGAACGTTTTTTCGAAGAAGTGGAGTTCAATCCCGAACGTCAACAGATAGTGGAAGATCGATTGAGTTTGATTTACGGTCTGGAGAAAAAACATGGGGTATCAAACGTACAAGAATTGCTCACTCTGCAACAGGACATCGCTTCTAAGCTGGAGAACATCGATTCGCTAGACGAAAAAATTGCGGCTCTGGAAAAGGAGGTCAACGAGAAGCAACAGAACATGCTCGAAAAAGCACGTAAACTGAGTGCAAAACGACGCGCAGCAGCTCCTTTGGCCGAAAACCGACTAACAGAAAAACTGACGTATCTCGGCATGCCCAATGCGCGCTTCGAAATACGCTTTTCAGAAAAATCGCAACCCGATGAAAGCGGAATCGACCGTGTGCAGTTTTGGTTTTCGGCAAACAAAAATATCGATCCACAGCCTGTGGCACAAATTGCCTCCGGAGGAGAAATTTCGCGTCTGATGCTTTGCATAAAAGCCATGATTGCCGGAGCAACGGCTCTGCCAACAATTATTTTCGACGAAATAGATACCGGCACCTCGGGAGAAATGGCCGATAAAATGGGGTCCATCATGCAGCAAATGAGCAACGATATGCAGGTTATTGCTATTACCCATCTGCCGCAAATTGCTTCCAAAGGCACTACCCACTATGTGGTTTATAAAGAAGAAAAAGACGATGCCACCCACACGTATATGAAAAAACTTTCGGATAAAGAGCGCATACCGGAAATTGCACGGATGCTCAGCGGTGCCGAAACCACAGTCGAAGCAATTGAAAATGCCAAAGTGATGCTTGGTTTCACCGGCTAAAATAAACCGATTGTCTACAACCGTCAACTAAATATTCAATGAAAGAAAAAGAAATGATTTTCGGCATTCGTGCCGTAATAGAAGCAGCCGAAGCCGGAAAGGATATCGATAAAGTGCTCGTAAAACGCGGGCTCCAAGGAAATTTATTTAAGGAACTGCAGCAGGTGCTGCGTATACACGAGATTCCAATGCAGAAAGTACCGATGGAACGCCTCAACCGCATCACACAGAAAAACCACCAGGGGGTGATTGCATTTACATCGCCAATTACTTATCAGCGACTGGACCAACTTATCCCCTTGCTCTACGAAAAAGGAAAGAATCCGTTTATTGTGGTATTGGACGGCGTTACCGATGTGCGCAATTTCGGAGCCATTGCCCGCACGTGTGAAGTGGGCGGAGTGGATGCTATCGTTATTCCTGCGCGCGGAAGCGTATCGGTGAATGCCGATGCAATAAAAACTTCAGCAGGAGCTCTTCACAGCATTCCTGTATGCAGGGAAAAGAATCTGAAAGAGGCAATTGTTTTTCTAAAAAACAGCGGGATAAAAGTAGTTGCTGCCGACGAAAAGGCGGATAAAATTTATACCGAATCGGATTTTTCAGTGCCAACAGCCCTCGTAATGGGGTCGGAAGACAGAGGCGTTTCACCCGAAATTCTGCGTATTTGCGACGAATGGATCGGAATTCCGCAATTCGGCACCATCGGATCGCTAAACGTGTCGGTAGCAGCAGGCATTCTTATCTACGAAGTAATCAGACAAAGAAATAAGAAATGAGAGGGTTCAACAAAAGAAATGAAACCTGATGATATTAGTTTTCGTCTGATGAGGATGTTTTGTCGTCGTTAAGATCGGATTTGATTTCCTCTTCAATATCGTTCAAGCCTTTTTTGAAACTGCGAATACCTTTTCCCAACCCATTCATAAATTCCGGTATTTTTTTACCACCAAATAAGATCAGGATAGCCAAAATAATAATAGGAATTTCCCAACCATTTAAATTCATACGACAATCATTTTTAAACGTTTAACATCATTAATACCATTCAAACAAAAGTAAGATTAATTCTTGACAGGCACAATACAATCAAAATAAAGTTTTTTAAAAAAACATGAAAATAACCTGAACCGAATTGATCCTACATCAAAAACATTATTCGAATACCGCAGGAAGAGCTTCTTCGGGTTCTTCAACCGGGTCTTTCTTTACTACCAAAGCGCTGATTTCCCACAACAAATAAAGCGGAATGGTTACTACAAACAACGAGAAGGGATCACCGGAAGGAGTAATAAGAGCGGCAAGTATCAAAGCCCCAACAATGGCATGACGGCGGTATTTTTTGAAAAAAGAACGGTAAAGAAGCCCAAGATTGGACAACAACCAGCAAACCAAAGGAAGTTCAAAAACAACTCCCATAATCAGAATCAAGGTGTAAAAATTGCTCATATAGGAATCGAGCGAAATCATATTTTCAATAGATTCGCTCAATTCGAAAGTAATCAAAAACCTAAAAATAAGGGGGAAAACTATAAAATAACCTACTAAACATCCCACAATAAACATGAACCCACCAAAACCAAAAGCTTTTCTCACTCCTTTGATTTCATTTTCATACAAAGCCGGACTAACAAATCTCCATATTTCGTATAAAATATAAGGAATAGAAAGAAGAACGGCAAAAGCAAAAGAAGTAGAAATATAAGTCATGAACTGCGTTATCATATTAATGTTCAATATTGTAACATTAAAAGATTCCGCAGAAAAATCGGGTATAAAAGGAATGTACTTACTTGCGTTTTCAAAAATGCGATACGTGATAAAATCGGAAGAACGAGGAGCCAAAATAACTGTATCAAATATTTTTGGCATAATGATCAAGCCCACAACAGTAAGAACAGAAACGGCAATAACAATGCGTATTAAAGTCCATCGGAACTCTTCAAGATGATCCCAAAAGGACATTTCTTTTTCTCCCATCTATCTCTCTTGTCCCTCTAATTTTTTTTTGTTTTCCGATAATATATAAAACACTTCCGCTTATCAAAAAATCAGCGTGCTTTATATTAATTGGTAGAAGGTTTATTATCTGTAGGATCGGCTTTAATCTCTTCTTCAATATCGTTCAAGCCTTTTTTGAAGCTGCGAATGCCCTTGCCCAGCCCATTCATAAATTCAGGAATTTTTTTACCCCCAAACAAAATCAAAATAGCCAAAACAATAATGGGTATTTCCCAACCGTTCAAATTAAAAAGTAAAGGATTCATAAGTTTGCTGTTTATTAATTGTTTAGTTTGTTAAATCTTATAACACACAAAAATAGAATTAATTCTTTAGATGTACAATGAAATTAAGATAAAGTTTAAAAAAAGAGTCCGAAATATTTTCACTTGATTTTTAAATTGATAAAGATGGGGAGGTGATCGCTAAAGCCGCCTTTATAAACAGGTCCCATGTGTGTACGGTAAGGACGTTTCTCTCCTCTTTTATCTTCCTCCAACAAAAAATCGGCGTTAAAAATCGTTGCTTCGTTGTTCTTTACAGAAACGGAAGAATTTGCCAACAACAAATTTCCACTCACAATAAACTGATCCAACACCTCCCACTGCCCTTGAAATTTGTATGTACCAAAATCAGTATCTTTTATTCGATGATAAAACAGATTATAAAGCTTCCTCTCGTTTGGTTTATCACTCAACATTTGCGCCTCAAGTATGCACGAAAGACTCTTATCATTGGGATGATCATTGAAATCGCCCATGATCACGACAGAGGCTTGTTGACGCGTACAAAACAAACTGTCTGTTTTGTTTCGCAACAACCGGGCCGCATCTTTACGAGCAGGTTCACTTGCAAGCTGACCTCCGCTTCGCGAAGGGAAATGACAAACAAAAACATCAAGGGTATCGCCATTCGCCAACAGCCCCACGGCATGAAGAATATTACGCGAAGGCTTGGTATGCGGGGCGGAAAAATGAATGCGGTATTCGTTCTTTTCAAGAAGCTTAAACTGATCTCGCTGATAAAGAAGAGCCACATCCATTCCGCGCTCGTCGGGCGAATCGGTAACAATATAATTGTACTTTTGGGCACGCAATGGCGACCTTGCTGTAAGATCGAAAATCACGCTATCGTTTTCTACTTCGCACAATCCCACCAATGCCGGCGATTGCATGCCGCCAACGGCGGTGATGACCCGTGTAATGTTTTTTAGTTTTTCCCAATATTTCCACCATGTCCAATGGAATTTCCCATCGGGAAGAAACTCATCATCGTCTTTTAGGGGGTCATCTTTGGCATCAAAAAGATTTTCGACATTATAAAACATGATTCTGAAATTTTTCTGAGCTGAAATATCAATACTCAAAAAAATCATCATCATACCCAAAATTACAACTTTAATACGTACCCAATTTTTTTTTTGGCGGGCACTCATTTGTCGATTTCTATGGTCAATTTATGCCGAAATATTTTCCAGAATCTCTACCAAAAAATTCCACCATTTGGCTACAGAAGGAATGTGTACTTTTTCGTTGGGCGAATGCACATCGGTCATAGTTGGACCGATGGAAATCATGTCCAGATACGGATATTTCTCAAGAAAGAGCCCACACTCCAACCCGGCATGAATGGCTTTCACCTCAGGCTCTTGGTCGAACAATTTTTTATACACCTCCATTGCTTGCTTTAATATTTTGGAATCGGGGTTGGGTTTCCATCCGGGATAGCCGTCACTGTGCTTTACCTCAGCACCGGCAAGACGAAATACCGAGGTCACCATGTTTGCCACATCTTCTTTGCTCGATTCTACCGAGCTGCGCTGACTGGTGACCACTTCTATAACATGATTGTCGTGCATTTTTACCGAAGCAAGATTGGTTGACGTTTCCACCAAACCGGGAATATCGTGGCTCATGCGCATCACACCATGCGGACAAGCATACAGAGCAAGAATCAATTTTTCTGCTGTGTTGTTGTCAATAATTTTCGAGGGTAGTTCCACCGATTCGAGCTGGATATCCAAATTCGGCTCCACCGCTTGATATTCTTCTTGAATTTCGGGAAGAAAAATATTCAATTTTACCCGTACATTTTCCTTGTACTCATCTTTCACACCAAAAACAGCATGCGCTTCGCGCGGAATAGCATTATGAAGGTTTCCCCCACCAATTTCTGCAAGTGCCATTTTATATTTTTCATCCAGGAAAAAATACAAAAATCGGGTCAATATTTTATTGGCATTACCAAGACCTTTGTCGATATCGCTACCCGAATGACCGCCTCGCAAACCTTTTACCTGAACTTTAAACCAAAAATAATCTTCGGGAGCTTCTTGTGGCGTGTAGGTGAAATAGGCTTGAGTGTTCTTTCCTCCGGCACAACCAATGTAAATTTCTCCTTCTTCTTCGGTATCGAGGTTCAACAAAATGCTGCCGGTAAGAAAATTTTCTTCCAGTAAATTGGCTCCCGTAAGCCCGGTTTCTTCGTCAACCGTAAAAAGAGCTTCAATTTTTCCGTGCACAATGTCTTTCGATGCCAAAACAGCCAGAGCAGCAGCCACACCCATACCATTATCGGCACCCAGAGTAGTACCCTTGGCTCTTACCCACTCGCCATCGATAACCGTTTCAATGGGGTCTTTGTCGAAATCGTGAACTACATTGCTATTCTTCTCGCATACCATGTCCATATGCGCCTGAAGAATAACGGTAGGCAAATGCTCTTTCCCGGGTACAGCCGGCTTGATGATCAGCACGTTTCCCGCTTCATCCTGTTTGGCTTCGAGCTGATGTTTACGGGCAAAATCAAGTAAATAGGCTCGCATTTTGTCTTCGTTCTTAGACCGTCTGGGGATTTGGGTAATTTCGTAAAAATAACCCCAAACTTCCTTGGGATCCAATTCTTTAATTGTCATAATTACTTACTTTTTGGGTGATTGTTTTTTGCGAAAAAAATCGCATCCACATTTAGTTTAATGTGCTAAAAGTACAAGAAAACTTCCTTTCGACAAAAAAAATCTATCTTTATGACTCAAAAAATATGGTTTAATTCTGCAATTAAACTATCTTTGCGGTATATTATTGTAAATAATTGGAAAAAGAAGAAGAAAAAATGGTAAAAACAATCCTTATAGGGGCCGGGTTACTTTTTATCGCCGTCTTATTCATGGGGATAAAAGTTTTTTTTACAAAAGAAGGAAAATTCCCCGATATTCATATCGGCAACAACAAAGCGATGCAGGAAAGAGGGATAGGCTGCGCCACCTCGCAAGATGCGCAAATGCGTTCTAAGACAAGCCCTGTAAAACTCATGCTGAAATCAAAAAACCATAAATAAACTAAAAATGAAGAACTTTAATTTTTATATAATTAATGGCGTGCTGGCTGTTGCACTTCTTGCTCTTTACATTTTGTTTTTTACTTCCCAACCATCGACAGCCGAAAAAATGCAAGCACGGTTTAATCCGGAAGACTCCACCTTCACATTGCCGGTTGCATATATCAACGTGGATTCGCTTTTAACAAATTATAATTTTGCTAAGGATCTGAACGAAGCATTAATGCGAAAAGAAGAAAGCTCAAGGGCAACATTAAACCAAAAAGAAGCCCAATTAAATGCCGCAGCTCAGGAATTTCAACGCAAATTGCAAAACAATGCTTTTTTAAGCCAGGAAAGGGCCGAACAAGAACAGCAGCGGATTCTGAAGATGCAGCAAGAATATCAGCAAATAGCACAAAAACTTTCTCAAGAGTTTATGCTGGAACAACAAAAATTAAATCTCCAACTGGCAGATACCATTAAAATCCATCTTGTGGAATTCAACAAGAACAAAAATTATGAAATCATTTTCAGCAACACAGCATCGGACAATATCTTGTATGCCGACAAAAAATACGATATTACCCAAGAAGTTATCCGATTTTTGAATAACAAATACGGGCCGACTACTCTGGCTCCCGGATCTACAAAAAAGAAACAATGATACTCTTTATTATCTAACGATATAAGGTTCTTTATTCTTTATAGATGAAGAGCCTTATTTTTTTATTCTCATATTTTAATTGTTTATGAAACACTGGCCGGCATATCTTCAAAGACAGCGAAGCGAATACCTAAAGCCTTCTCTTCCGTTAGAATGTATTGCCGATATGGCAGTAATCATCCCCTGTTACAACGAAAAAGAACTATCCCTCACCCTCGATAGTCTTATTGAATGCCGTCCTCCCGAAACGAATACACAGGTAATAATTGTGATCAATTCAACTGTAAAATCAGACGAAAAAGCGATACAGCAAAACAGAGAAACTTACCGTGAGGCGCAGAAATTTTCCAAAACCTTCTCAACCGATCGCTTGTTTTTTGTGCCGGTAATTTTTGAAAATCTTCCCAAAAAACACGGCGGAGTGGGATTGGCTCGCAAAATCGGGATGGATCTGGCTATCGATTATTTCTATAAAACCGGCAATCCCAAAGGGATACTTATTTCGCTAGATGCCGATTGCACGGTTTCGAAAAATTATCTGCAGGATATTTACGATGCTTTTCAAGATAAAAAGGTGCAGTGTACTATTCACAATTTTCACCACCGCGTAGAGGGCAACGATGAGGCAATAGAAAAGGCCATCCGCGAGTACGAGGGTTATCTACGGTATTTCGAAGAAGCACTAAAATATACCGGATTTCCCTATTACTATCGCACCATTGGGTCGGCTTTTGCCGTTACAGCCGATGCTTACGTACGCTCCGGAGGAATGGGAAGACAACAAGGAGGGGAAGATTTTTACTTCCTGCAAAAAATATTCCCAATGGGCAAAGTTGCGGTATTGGATGATGTGTTTGTATATCCGATGGCACGCTTTTCGGAAAGAGTGCCTTTCGGTACAGGCCCTGCACTACAAAAAATTATAGCCGAGCCCGATGGACAAATCAAAGTCTATTCCATGGATGCTTTTGCCGCACTAAAACAGCTTTTCGACACAATAGATCATTTTTTTAAACAACCCGAGAATAGGGTTGAGGAAAAAATAACGCTGTTGCACCCCTCTTTGCAGGAATTTATCCGACATAACAATGTAACGGCCGATATCATGGATTGTAGCAACAATTGCGCCGGCAGGGTTTCGTTTCGCAAAAGGTTTTTCCAACATTTCAATGCATTCAATATTATAAAATATCTTAATTTTGCACACCAGGAAGGTTATTTTAATTTGGAATCCTTAGTTACTTGCAACAACAAATATTTAAAATATATTGGAAATTAAGCCATAAAAAAGTATTTTTGTATGCAAAACGTAACCAACAACTTCCTTTATCCTAAATTCTAAATTATTAAAATCGCACCTATGTTCGGATTAAACGGAGTAGAAATAGTCAGCGCCTTTCTGGTTCTGTTTGCCATTATTGACGTAACGGGATCGGTGCCCATTTTTCTAAACTTAAGAAGCAAAAATAAGATTATTGAACCTACCAAAGCGGCTCTTTATTCATTTTTCATTTTACTCCTCTTCCTTTTTGTAGGAGAGTGGATACTGAAATTGTTTCAGGTTGATGTATCGTCGTTTGCCGTTGCCGGAGCATTGGTTATTCTCATTATTTCTATCGAAATGATATTCGGAGTAGAAATTTTCAAAAACGACAATCCCGATAGCGAAGATTCTTCCACGTTGGTACCGGTGGTTTTTCCGCTGATAGCGGGACCCGGAACATTTACCACCCTCATTTCCATGCGGGCTGAATACAATATCATCAACATCATTATAGCCGTAGCGCTCAACATGGTGCTGGTTTACGCTGTATTACATTATCTCGATGTGGTGAAAAAATTGATGGGAGCAAGCGGAGTTTACATTATACGCAAGTTTTTCGGCATCATCCTTATGGCTATTTCCATACGCTTAATTACTTCGAACATGAGTGCTCTCATCGCTTCTTTTGCGTAGTTTTTAATAAAAAATAAGTACATTTGCAAAACAAAAAGCAGATAAAAAAGATATTTCATTAATTTATAAAAATCAAATCAACATGAGAATTGTAAGTATTTTAGGACGCGAAATTCTGGATTCGAGAGGAAATCCAACAGTGGAGGTAGATGTGTACACCGAATCGGGTGCATTTGGTCGTGCAGCTGTTCCTTCAGGTGCATCTACAGGCGAAAATGAAGCGCTGGAACTTCGCGACGGAGACAAAAAAAGATACGGAGGCAAAGGCGTTTTGAAAGCTGTTGCCAATGTGAACGAGATCATTGCACCCGCTTTAATCGGGATGATCGCATTGGATCAGCGCGGAATCGATGCCAAGCTGTTGGAATTGGATGGTACAAAAACAAAATCCAATCTTGGTGCAAATGCGCTGTTGGGCGTTTCTCTGGCGGTTGCTAAAGCCGCTGCCGATTATCTGGGACTTCCCCTGTACCGTTATATCGGAGGAGCAAATGCCTATGTACTGCCTATTCCCATGATGAACATCATAAACGGCGGCTCACACTCCGACGCACCCATCGCATTTCAGGAATTCATGATCCGACCGGTAGGCGCCCCTTCCTTCCGTGAAGGATTACGCATGGGTGCCGAAATTTTCCATGCATTGAAAAAAGTTCTTAGCGAAAAAGGGTTGAGTACAGCTGTAGGTGATGAAGGAGGATTTGCCCCTCATCTTGCAGGAGGTACAGAAGAAGCATTGGAATGTATTCTTACCGCCACCCGCAATGCCGGCTACGAACCGGGTAAAGACGTAATGATCGCGCTCGATTGTGCCGCTTCGGAATTTTATAAAGACGGTATTTACGACTATACCCTTTTTGAAGGCGATAAAGGGAAGAAAAGAACTTCAGCAGAACAGGTTGAATACCTGGAACAGCTGATCGCGAAATATCCCATCGACTCTATTGAGGACGGAATGAGCGAAAACGATTGGGACGGATGGAAATTGCTTACCGAAAAGATAGGCAATAAATGTCAGCTGGTTGGAGACGATTTGTTTGTAACCAATGTTGAATTCCTCGAAAAAGGGATCAAAATGGGTTGCGCAAATTCTATCCTCATTAAAGTAAATCAGATTGGCACGCTCACCGAAACATTAAACGCCATAGAAATGGCTCATCGCCACGGTTATACAACCGTTACTTCTCACCGTTCGGGAGAAACAGAAGATGCAACCATTGCCGATATTGCTGTTGCCACCAATTCGGGACAGATCAAAACAGGGTCACTTAGCCGCTCGGACCGTATGGCTAAATACAACCAGTTGCTCCGCATCGAAGAAGAACTTGGCAACCGTGCGGTGTATGGTTTTAAGAAAATTAAATAAAAAAAAATTGCTGAGAAGAAACTCAGTTATTGAAAACCACCGACCTTCGGTGGTTTTTTGTTAACATTAAAGCGAACTTTACCCCTCGCTAAGACGTTTTTAATAAAGATTGTAGAATTATACAAATCAACATCATAAAAAATACAAGATATATGAAAATCAAAAGAATAAACGAAATGAAAATAGCATTTATCGGGACATATCCTCCCCGTCAATGCGGAATCGGAACGTTTACCAACAACCTTGTAAAAGCTATCGTGCAAAATACCTCAAGTAAAAAAATCACAAACCATGCAATGGTGATTGCCATTAACGAAGAGGATGCAAAATACGAATACCCTGAAGAAGTAAAATTCATTATTCGGCAAAATCACCAACCCGACTCTGCCAAATTTATTAATTACAGCGATGCCGAGGTGTGTGTGCTTCAACACGAATTTGGTATTTTCGGCGGTGACGATGGCGTTTTTATTCTCCCTCTGCTTCACCGGCTCGAAATACCTCTTATTGTAACATTTCATACCGTTCTTAAAGAACCTTCATATACTCAACGAGCTATTGTTGAAGAAATTGGGAAACAAGCAGCACGCATTGTGGTGATGAGTAAACGCGCCGTCCAGTTTTTGGAAGAAATCTATCACATTCCTCGCGAAAAAATCGCACTTATTGAACACGGAGTACCCGAATTTGAAAGGTTGACGCGACAAACAGCCAAACAAAAACACAGACTTACAGGAAGAAAAGTTTTGCTGACTTTTGGGCTATTGAGTCGTAACAAAGGGATCGAAACCGTAATAAATGCTCTTCCGAAAGTGGTAGAAAAACATCCCGATGTTCTTTACCTTGTGTTGGGTGCAACTCACCCCAATGTGTTAAAACACTCGGGAGAAGAATATCGCGATTATCTGCTCAGACTGGTAAAAAAGCTCAACCTCGAAAAAAATGTCCATTTTAACAACAAATTTGTCACCGAAGAGCAACTGTTTGAATATCTCCAAGCCTGCGATATCTACGTTACTCCTTATTTAAACGAAGCCCAAATTACCAGCGGAACACTTACTTACGCCATTGGGGCAGGTTGTGCCGTAGTGTCCACACCCTATTGGCATGCACAAGAATTACTCGATGAAGGAAGAGGAAGATTGTTCGGATTTAAAAATTCGGACGAGCTTGCCGAAATATTGCTCGAATTGTTTGAGGACGAAAAAACACTCGAAGAGATTCGCAGAAAAGCATACGAATACGGCAAAAAAATCCGCTGGCCAAAAATCGGAAAGAAATACTTATCTCTTTCAGAATACGTAAAAAACAACTGGAAAAAAGAAGAAAAAATAAACGAGAAACAGGCAATCGATATTCGTATGTTGCCCTCGTACACACTGGAGCACATTCGCAGGCTGACAGATGATACGGGAATTGTTCAACATGCCAAGTATGGAATTCCCAACCTTAAAGAAGGGTATTGTGTGGACGATAACTCGCGGGCGTTGCTAATGACAACGATGGCCTATCGGCAAACCAAAGACAGGGAAACACTCTCACTTATGCCTGTTTATCTGAGTTTTATTCACTATATGCAACTCCCTAACGGCAATTTCAGAAATTTTCTTAGTTTCAACAGACAGTATCTCGATGAAAAAGGTTCAGACGATTCATTCGGAAGAACAGTCTGGGCACTGGGATACCTGCTGCGATTTCCACCCCATGATGCTTTTCGACAACTTGGAAGAGAATTGTTTTTCCGCACTGTTCCTTATTTCGAAAAAATACAAAGCATACGGGGAGCAGCCAACACCATCATCGGCATCAGCCATTATCTGAAAGGAGCTCCGGACGACGAAGCAATGGTAAATCGCATGGCCAACTTAGTTTCGCTGATCACAGACTCTTATAAAAATTATCATGCCGAAAATTGGGACTGGTTTGAAGATGTGGTCACCTACGACAACGCCATCATTCCACTGGCGCTGTTTTCGGCATATGAAATTACCGGAAATCGCGAATGGTTCGATATTGGTCTGAAAACTACCCGATTCTTGGAATCGTTAACCATGAAAGCCGATTATTTCATACCGATCGGAAACAAAAGTTGGTACAGAAAAGGCAGCACTGTACCGAAATATGCGCAGCAATCGATTGATGTTATGGCTATGATATTGCTTTACCATCAATTGTTTCAAATCACAAAAGAAACCGAATATCTGGAGAAAATGTTTAAATGCTATTTGTGGTTTTTGGGTGAAAACTCGCTCCGTTTACCGTTGTACGACCACGAAACAAAGGGGTGTTGCGACGGACTGGAAGAAACAGGAATAAACCGAAATCAGGGTGCCGAAAGTACGTTGGCCTATTGGATTTCGCACCTTACCATTCTGGCTGCTCAAGAACATGAAGCACTTTTATCGAGATAATCCTTTACTAAAAATAATTACTTATGACATTGATCACACGATATAAACACAATCCGATTCTTACAAAACATGACGTACCCTATGAAGTTGCAACTGTTCACAATGCCGGAGTCACCAAATTCGGCGACGAATACATTATGCTGTTCCGCTCGCATAAACTCAACGGAAGAAGTATTTTGGGATTGGCAAGAAGCAAAGACGGTTATCATTTTAAAGTGGAAGAAAAACCGTTTATGGTACCGGCTACATCAGGTATTTTTGCCGAGTACGAAGCTTTTGGGGTAGAAGATCCGAGAATAACCTGCATCGATGGCGAATACTGGATTACCTATTCGGCTTATTCGCGACACGGAGTACGTATAGGATTGGCGAAAACGAGCGACTGGAGAAATGTGGAACGATTTTCGTTGATCACCGAAGCCGATTATCGAAACGTAGTAATCTTTCCCGAAAAATTCAACGGATTATATGCGCGGCTCGACCGACCGCATTCCGAAATCAGTCCGTGGTCGATATGGATCAGTTATTCGCCCGATTTGCGCTATTGGGGTGATTCTCGGCTAATTATGAAACCCGAGCCCTATCACTGGGACGAAATGAAAATTGGTCCCGGTGCGCCTCCCATAAAAACCAATAAAGGTTGGCTAAGTATTTATCACGGCGTATTCCCTACGATGGACGGCAGTGTTTATCGTCTGGGGGTGGCTCTGCACGATTTGAACGACCCCTCCAAAATCATCGGCGTGGGCGACAATTGGATTCTTCAACCCGAAGAACCCTATGAAATTACCGGATATGTGCATAACGTGGTATTTACCTGCGGTGCCGTGCCCGAAGACGACGGTACCGTAAAAATCTACTGGGGAGGAGCCGACACAGTGATGTGTGTGGGCACAGCCCGCATTGACGATCTGGTTGATTTATGTTTAACAAATAGCCGAAAACCCTTGTGAAAATGAAAATAGCCATATTATCGCCTGTGGCATGGCGCACACCGCCTCGTCACTATGGTCCGTGGGAACAAGTAGCTTCCAATATTACCGAGGGACTGGTTGAACGAGGGGTAGACGTGACCCTTTTTGCCACCAAAGATTCAATCACGAAAGGAAAACTCGACGGCATCATCGAAAGAGGATACGAGGAGGATAAAGAAATCGATCCGAAGGTTGCCGAATGTCTGCATATTGGTTATCTGATGGAAAAAGCTCCCGAATTCGACCTCATCCACAACCACTTCGATTTTCTGCCCCTCACCTACTCGCGATTGATAAAAACACCGATGGTGACCACCATACATGGTTTTTCGTCGCCCAAAATCATTCCCGTTTATAAAAGATACAATCCGTGGAATAGTTACGTCTCTATCAGCAATGCCGACCGAAGCCCTGAGCTCGATTATATCGCTACCGTGTACAACGGGATCGACAAAAGTCTCTTCACCCTTCGTGAAAAGCCGGGCGATTATTTGCTTTATTTCGGACGAATCCATCACGACAAGGGGACATGGGAGGCAATTCAAATTGCTCTAAAAGCCAAGATGAAACTCATCATTGCCGGTATCATTCAGGACAAAGCGTATTTCGACGAGAAAGTGGCTCCATATCTCAACGACAACAATATCGTTTACGTGGGAAGCGCAGGACCGGAAAAACGCAACGAATTGCTGGGAAATGCGTATGCCCTACTCCACCCCATCAATTTCAACGAGCCTTTCGGACTAAGTGTTGCCGAAGCCATGTTTTGCGGAACACCGGTGATTGCTTTCAACAAAGGATCGATGAGCGAACTCATCTGCGAAGGGAAAACCGGATTTTTGGCAAATACCATCGACGAAGCAGTCGAAAAAATTCCGCTGATACGCCAAATCGATCGTTTTTATTGCAGACAATGTGCAGAAGAAAATTTCAGCAAAGAAAAAATGGTGGACGATTATTTGAAAGTTTATCGAAAGATACTTGAAAAATAAGCTTCATGACCGGTACGTCCAATAAAATTGTCAGCCCCTGCGGGTTTTACCTGCAGGGGCTGACAATTAACTTATTATCTTATTAACTCATTATCTCATCTAGTAAATCATCCAGATCAACGCTAGCAAACGTAGTAGCATAATCGCTCATGGCATAAGGGATGATCAGTTCGCCGTTATGAACGTAGCTTCCACAAGAATAAACCACGTTGGGCACATATCCTGCACGTTCGTCTTCGGCCGGCATAAGCAACGGCTCTTTGGTGCGTCCGATAACCTTAG
>CAYUIY010000048.1:0-16201 GCA_964444915.1 uncultured Dysgonomonadaceae bacterium | reverse complement strand
CGGATAAGAAATATTTACCTCATATTCCTCACCATCAACAGTGACGATCAATTTCTTAGGTTTAAAATCATTTTGTTGAACCGACACAGAAGGTGCATACTCCTCACTTTGCATTTTTGCTGCTTTTCTCTCTGCCAAATCCTCTTCGAATGCCGCTTTGGCTTCACCGCTTTTGTATGCTCTGTATTGCTCGGGATGCATGGCTAACTCGAAAAGCTCCTCATCGTCCTGACCAAAATCCCAATTGTTTCTCTTCATCTCCTCGCGAAATTCATCCAATTGATCGGGATACAGATCCTGTGGATTACCGGTATAAAACTCCCTCCCTTGTTCTTTTGCCAGCGCAACAAGCTCGGGTGCAACCTCACCGGGCAATTTACCCGTTTTGCCAAGAATCATGTCCCAAATGTTATCGGCAATTATCGACCAACGTTCTTTACCTTTTTCCATCTGGATCACATTCATCAGGGCAAGGTTCTTTACATACTGACTGTACGGTGTCACCAATGGAGGATATCCTACCTTTGGCCAAATATAAGCTACTTCGTCGAATAATTTTAACAACAAATCGTCCAACGTAAGCTCTTCTTTACCGTTTCTTACCAGCCATCTGTTGAGCGATGCCAAATTATTTTCCAAATCGGCCATCAAACTTCCCATCATACCTCCCGGCAAACCCGGACCGATAAGTAATGAATTCATCAATCGATTCTTAGGATTGATGTAATAGCCCAAAAAATCGTCAATGAAACTTTGTGTAAGAGAACGCACTTTCATATATGCCTTCATATTGATGTCGGGGACCGAAAATCCTGCATCCTTCAGCATGGCCTGAACGGCAAGTACATCGGCATGAGCCGTACCCCATGAAAGCGGCTCCATAGCCACATCGATATAATCGGCACCCGCTTGGGCCACTTCAAGGATCGATGCCATCTGAAAACCGGGAGCTGCATGTCCATGATACTGCACAGGAATGTGAGGATGACGAGTTTTAATGTTTTTTACGATTTTACCTAACGCTACCGGTCTTCCTATTCCGGCCATATCTTTTAGGCAAATTTCATCCGCCCCCATTTCAATCAACGCATCTGCCAATTGAGTATAATACTCAAGAGTATGAACAGGTGAAACCGTGATGCAAAGCGCCGCCTGGGAAATCATACCGGCTTCTTTTGCAAATTTGATGGAATTCTCCAGGTTACGCACATCGTTGAGCCCGTCAAACGAACGAGCAAGATTAGTACCCTGTTTTTTCTTTACGTGAAACATCAGCCGACGCACATCGGCAGGAACGGGAGTCATGCGGATACCGTTCAACCCTCTCTCAAGCATATGTGTTTGTATGCCCGCCTCGTTAAATGGTTTAGTCCATTCTCTTACTGCAATATTGGGATTTTCTCCAAACAATAGATTAATTTGCTCAAACCCACCACCGTTGGTTTCTACGCGAGCGAAACATCCCATATCGATTATAGCCGGAGCTACTGCTTTTAATTGATCTACCCGTGGCACATATTTTCCCGACGACTGCCACATGTCGCGATATACAAGACTAAATCCTATCTGTTTTGCCATAATTATTTATTTTGAGTTTTTGTTTTTTCTATGTTGGTTATTTTGCCCCTTCCTTTCGTAACAATATCCACTGCAGCCGCAATGACCGCCAATTTCTTAGGATCTATATGTTTTCCCTTTTCGATATCATGTGGAGGCGGTAAAAAACGATTAGTAAATACTATAATCAGATTTCCAACCACCACTACCAACATAAGAATGACAAAAACCGTAATCATGCCGACAACCAGAAGAAAAAGCGCTTCGTTTAAATTCTCCATGTGATAAATTTATTATTTACGTGTAAAACAAAAAAAATATGTAATTGATTATAAACCCATTTCTCAGCCTCAAAAATAATAAAAAAAAATTACCTTGCCCTCTCAATGAGCAAGGTAAGTGTGAATCTACCACTTATTTAATCTATGTTTTAATCCTTTTACATTCATTAATGATAAAGGCATCGGGCAGATTTAATACTCGTCTGGTGAACTATTTAGTTTCAGCAGTTTCATCCCTTCTACCGCAATAATAGGAACCAGTGAAAGCAACAATACATACATCCAATGCACTCCATTCATGGCAACTGTACCAAAAATATTCATTACAGGCGGTATGAGAAGAATAAAAGCCATCAATGCTGCTGAAGCAAGAATAGCACCTATCAACACTTTATTGCGAAATGGACTGATTTTGAAACAAGATATTTTGTTGGAATGTAAATTCCGGACATGAACCAACTGCGAAAACCCGAGTACAGCAAAAGCCATGGTCTGCCCTAAGGACTGACCTCCATCTTTAAATCCGATCAGATAAGCTGCTAGCGAAATCAATCCGATGGTCGTTCCCTGATACCCAATACGCCAAACCATTCCCCGCGTGAAAAATCCTTTTTGGGGATCGCGCGGTTTACGTTTCATGATATCTTCTTCGGCAGGATCCATGCTCAGTGCCAAGGCAGGCAGACTGTCTGTTACCAAATTAATCCAAAGAATAAGAATAGGGGTCAACGGATTGCCAAGATTCAACAAAGAGGCAATGAAAATGAGTAAAACCTCACCCACATTAGATGATAAAAGGTATTGAATGGTTTTCAGGATATTATCATAGATACGGCGACCTTCTTCAACGGCATTGACAATGGTAGCAAAATTATCGTCGGTAAGGATTACATCCGACACATCCTTTGCAACCTCAGTACCGGTCATGCCCATCGCAACACCCACATCGGCCTGTTTCAAAGCAGGAGCATCGTTTACACCGTCACCGGTCATGGCAACAATGTCGCCGTGGAATTGCCATCCCTTTACAATACGTACTTTGTGCGCAGGAACCACACGCGCATAGACAGAATACGCTTTCACATGGCCATACAACTCGTCATCGCTCATTTTTTCCAGTTCGGAACCCGTAATGGCCTGATCGCCTTCTTGATAAATTCCAACCTCTTTAGCAATGGCAAGGGCAGTTATTTTATGGTCTCCCGTGATCATTACCGGACGAATGCCGGCTATTTTGCATTTGGCTACTGCATCTTTTACTTCGGGTCGAGGGGGATCGATCATACCAAGCAATCCTACGAAAACAAAGTTATTCTCGACCGTTTCGGCGGTTACTTTTGAAGGCAGATCATCGATATCCTTGTATGCCACAGCAAGGACCCGCAAAGCGCCTTGCGCCATCATCTCGTTCCGGGTTCTGATTTCCGCGATATCTTCTCGAGTAATCGGACGAATATCGCCATGAACAAAAATATGAGATGTAACGCTCAGCACTTCATCTACTCCACCTTTCATATGAACACGCAACTTCCCGTTTTCCATTCTGTTGATGGTAGACATCCGCTTACGTTCGGAATCGAAAGGCACTTCAGCAACACGTGGATATTTTTCCTCTTCCTCATTTTTGTTTATCCCGAAATTCAACGCTACGTCAACGATGGCCGTTTCGGTAGGATCGCCCGAGTTTTCGTGTGTACCGTCGGGAAGCATTCTCAAATGGGCATCGGTACAAAGCAATGCACACTGTAATAATAGTTTTTTGTCGGCATCATCTTTTGTCGAAACATTGTGATGACGGAAATCGATTTCATTGTCGAATGTCCATCCCCTTACTACCGTCATTTTATTCAGGGTGAGTGTACCCGTTTTATCGGAACAAATTACCGTAACACTGCCCAATGACTCTACTGAAGGCAACCTACGCACAATAGCATTCACTTTTGTGAGGCGTTGCACACCAATTGAAAGTACAAGCGTAGAAACAATCTGAAGCCCTTCGGGAATAGCCGCCACAGCTAGACTGACGGCCATCATAAACATCTCGAGACGATTTTTCCCATAAAGCACGCCGACAACAAAAATGATAAAACAGATGACAAGAGCAATGTATCCCAATATTTTTCCAAGCTGTTCCAATCGTTTACCCATTGGCGTTTCGGTTGCCTCGGCATGTTGAAGCATATGTGCAATTTTGCCCACCTCGGTACTCATGCCGGTTGCCACAACAATACCTTTTCCCCGACCATAGGTTACGACACATGTGGAAAATGCCATGTTTTTGCGATCGCCCAAAGGAATATCTTCTGCATCCAAGGTATCCGCACTTTTCTCTACCGGTACCGATTCACCGGTCAAGGCCGATTCCTGAATTTTCAAATTCACGGCCTCGACAAGTCGCATATCGGCAGGAACAATATCTCCTGTCTCTAATATTACAATGTCGCCGGGAACAATTTCTGTGGAAAGAATTTCAATAATTTCTCCGTCACGCAGTACCTTCGAATGCGGAGCGCTCATCTTTTTCAGTGCTTCTAATGAAGATTGCGCCTTTTTCTCTTCAACCGTTCCAATAATGGCATTAACCACCAAAATGGCAAGAATAACTATCGTATCTAAAAATCCTTCGCCGTTTTGCAGACCAATTATTCCCGAAATAATGGCAGCGACAAAAAGAATCATCACCATCGATCCCTTGAACTGAGCGAAAAAGATTTGTAAAGTGGATTTTTGCTTGGTTGTTTCCAATCGGTTCGGGCCATAGATTTCGAGGCGCTTTTTTGCTTCATCGTTCGACAAACCTCTTTCGGCAGATGCCTCAAATTGTTGAAGTATCTCTTGTATATTTTGATTATAGTAATGTTTCATTGAATTGTTATATTAAACTGTTTAAAAAAACGAGTAAAAAGTTCAGTGCATGAAAACACGAACAAAAGCATATGCACACAGAAGCATGCAACGTTTTAAACAGTTCCGGGGTCAACACCCGACATCCATAATTGCTTAATGATCCACAAACTTATCTTATTAATTATCACCAGCAAAAAAAGAGGGTATCGAATAGATACAGATTGAATCATTTTGTGAAATTTTATCGATGCAATTATAATAAACAAATTCATAATCCGAATTGTTTACACAATTCTTTATTAAATCGAATTAAAGAAGCAACAAAAAAAATAGGAGCATAAAAAAGGACCCTTGTTTTTATGTTATAAAACATAATTTTGTAACATTGTTATAGATTTCTCGGATTGTATGGTTTTTTTTAACTTGCAACCGCTTTTTTTAAGATACGACTTTGCATTTTTTGCATAAAGCAAAGTCGTTTTAATTTTGTAACTCCAAATACTTTTTAATAAATACTCCGATCATGAAAGTATATCAAACAAAAGACATTAAAAATATTGCTATCATAGGCAATTCGGAATCAGGAAAGACCACCCTTGCAGAAGCCATGCTTTTCGAGAGTGGTCTTATAAAACGTCGTGGAACGGTAGAAAACGGAAATACCGTCAGTGATTATTTTCCTGTAGAAAAAGAATACGGCTATTCGGTATTTCCAACCGTATTTTCCTTCGAATGGAAAGACAAAAAGATGAATTTCATTGATTGTCCGGGAGCTGACGATTTTATCGGCGGAGTTATCACTGCACTTAATGTAACCGAAACTGCACTGATGGTTATCCACGCAGCCAACGGAATTGAAGTAGGAACAATAAATCAATTTCACTATACAGAAGACCTGAATAAACCTGTTGTATTTGTTATCAACCAGATGGATAACGAAAAAGCCGACTATGACAACACCCTTGCAGGCATGAAAGAAATGTGGGGAAACAAGGTGATCCCCATACAATATCCCATCGGCAGTGGAAGCTCATTTGAAGGCATTGTCGATGTCTTAAAACAAAAAATGTATAAATGGAAACCCGGTGCAACAGCTCCTGATGTGATGGATATTCCGGACAGTGAAACAGCCCGTGCCGACGAATTATACAAAGCACTGCTGGAAGCAGCAGCCGAGAACGACGAAGGGTTGATGGAAAAATATTTCGAGCAGGGAACACTATCGGAAGAAGAAATGAAGGAAGGAATCCAAAAAGGATTAATTGACCGTAGCATTTTCCCCGTATTCTGTGTTGCGGCAGCAAAAAATATGGGTGTACATCGGGTGATGAATTTTCTGAGTGCCGTGGCCCCCTCTCCCGATCAAATGCCTGCACCAAAAAACACCGAAGGAAAGGAAGTAAAACCCGATCCCAATGCTCCAACAAGTCTTTTCGTTTTTAAAACCACTGTTGAACCGCATATCGGAGAAATATCCTATTTCAAAGTCATGTCGGGCACTGTAAAAGAAGGTGACGATCTGACCAATGCCAACCGCGGTTCAAAAGAACGTTTGGCTCAGATTTTTTCTGTAGCCGGACAAATCCGCACCAAAGTAGAAGAAATGCAGGCAGGAGACATCGGTGCTGCTGTAAAACTAAAAGATGTGCGCACCGGCGATACACTGAATGCCAAAGGTGCAGACAACCGATTCGATTTCATCAAATATCCCGAACCCCGCTATCGAAGAGCCATTAAACCATTAAATGAAGCCAATGCCGAAAAACTGAACGAGGCGCTTATACGCATGCACGAAGAAGATCCCACGTGGATTTCGGAAATATCGAAAGAATTGAAGCAAACCATTATTTCGGGACAAGGCGAATTTCACCTAAAAACCCTCAAATGGAGATTAGAAAACAACGACAAAATTGAAGTAGAATTTCTTGAGCCGAAAATTCCCTATCGTGAAACAATCACCAAAGCAGCTCGTGCCGATTACCGTCACAAAAAGCAATCGGGAGGAGCCGGACAGTTTGGCGAAGTCCATCTCATCGTGGAGCCTTATTCCGAAGGCATGCCGATGCCGGACGTATATAAATTCAACGGACAGGAATTTAAAGTGCAAGCACGTGATGTGCAAGAAATCGATCTTGAATGGGGAGGAAAGCTGGTTTTCGTAAACAGTATTGTAGGGGGGTCCATCGATTCACGCTTCATGCCGGCTATCTTGAAGGGAATCATGAGCCGCATGGAACAAGGGCCTTTAACGGGATCGTATGCACGCGACGTGCGCGTAATAGTATATGATGGTAAGATGCACCCCGTAGATTCCAACGAAATCTCTTTCATGCTTGCCGGACGCAATGCCTTTAGTATAGCATTCAAAAATGCCGGGCCCAAAATCCTTGAACCCATTTACGAGGTTACCGTTTCCGTGCCTTCGGAATACATGGGTGACGTGATGAGCGACCTGCAAACGCGACGGGCAATGATTATGGGTATGGATAGGGACAAACATTTCGAAAAAATTAAAGCCAGAGTGCCTTTGAAAGAAATGGGTTCATATGCCACTTCACTTAGTTCAATCACAGGAGGACGAGCATCCTTTACCATGAAATTTGCTGCTTATGAACTTGTGCCTTCGGATATTCAAGAAAAACTCCTGAAAGAATACGAGGCAAGCGAAAAAGAATAGTAGGTTTTCTCTAACAACCCTATCTAAAAACTTATCCCCCGCAGAGCAAAAAGATTGCTCTGCGGGGGATAAAATCAAAATTTTATCGTACTTTTACAAGAAAAGTACCTTAAAACATATATTACAATACACTCAATAAACAATTCAAAAATGAAGAAAATATTTTATATCCTGTTTTTTCTTATCCTTTCTATAACAGCATATTCCCAACAGTATGAAGGTGTTTTTAAGGAAGGTAACGATGTGCTTAAATTTGAGAATGGGAAAGTGTATTTTAATATGGATGAAATGGGCAACATGATAACCAACAAAGTGGGTGAAGGCAGTTATGAAATTTTGGGCGACTATTTACTAGTAAAAACAGGAGAATATCCGGGAGAAAAATCGACTATACAGCCGCTTCCGGGATCAAAAGAAGACTCTGTAGGAATCAAGGTAACAGATAACCGAAATTTTTCTTTGTCGGGAATTTTAGTGGAACTCCTGAATTCATCAGCAAAAACCCTATATGGGGGAGTAACCAACAGCGAAGGAAAATTTTTTTTCAAAAAAAATCCGAAAGCCCATACCATAAGAGTATCCGACATGGGATACGATAATATTTCTTTTCCATACGATCCAACAAACGATTTTCTAGTAAAATTGGTTAAAAACGAGATCATAGAAAATCAAACCGTCGTTTTCAGATTGAAAAAAGTGGATGATGAAACATTATCCGTTTTACTTTTGTCGAGCAATTTCAATCCCGGAAAAAATCAACAGAAAGATCTTGAAAAATTAGACAAGAAAGCCCGCAAAAGCAATTACATCGACAAACGACTGAAAAAGGAACCCATATTAACCGAGTAGTTTTCTCACCACTTCAGAAATTAATCGACCGTCGGCTTTCCCGGCAAGTTGTTTGGTTGCAACCCCCATCACTTTGCCCATATCTTTCATGGAAGTGGCACCAACATCGGCAATAATTTTTTTCAACACCTCTTCCAATTCTTCGGAAGTCATTTGTTCGGGCAAAAATTCCTGAATAATTTTTAATTGAGCCAGTTCGGTTTCTGCCAAATCGGAACGATTCTGCGACAAATAAATATCGGCACTATCTCTGCGCTGTTTGGCCATTTTTTGTAATATAGCCATAGCAGTTTCATCCGAAAGCTCATTATGAGCACCCTTAGCGGCCCTTGCTTCCAAAAATTCTTTTTTAATTCCCCGCAATGCTTCCAACCTGACTTTATCTTTTGCAAGCATTGCTTTTTTTATTTCTTCACTAATCGTATCAAATAAATCCATGTATTTATATGTTAAAAAATTCTATTTTTAATCGAACAAAGAAGATGATGGAGTTTGGGATTCGCTTCGGTACGAACGAGGATTAAAATCTACATCGCGTTTAAAAACCGGCACTCTTTCCATTGCCTCCAAAATTTTATCATCATCTAATTCATCTGTCGTAAGCACAATCGGTTCAATCCGATAATTGGTTGTTAAAAGTTCTTTTAACCCCTTTTTCCCGTAATATTTCTCAATCAACTGCCTGTCCTGTTCCTCTTGTTCTTTTTTCGCATCCTCGCGTATCTTTCGTTCCAATTCCTCTGCCTGAGATTCAGCCTTGCGATGTTCTTCAATACCCGGTACACTGGTAATGGAAAATCCGGTAGCCAATAAAGTTATCTTGACTTCATCGGTAAGATCTTCTTCCAAAGCAGCCCCCCAAATTACTTCGATTTCACGACTAAACTTCGACATGAACTCGTGCAACGCATTCATCTCTTCCATCATTAACGGGTTTTTCTCGCCAAAGGAGAGATTAATGAGTATTTTTTTCGCGCTAAACACATCATTATTGTTAAGCAAAGGCGAATGAAGCGCATCACGAATGGCTTCTTCAACCCTGTTTTTCCCTGTTCCCACGCCTCTACTCATAATGGCAACGCCACCATCTTTCAACGTGGTGTATACATCGGCAAAGTCGAGATTTACATAGCCGTGAACTGTGATGATTTCAGCAATACTTTTCGCCGCAATCGTCAACGTATCATCGGCCTTGGCAAAAGCGTTCATCATTGTCAAATCATGATAAATATCGCGTAATCGCTCGTTGTTGATCACTAAAAGTGCATCCACATTGGCAGCGATTTCTTCAACCCCCTTCAGTGCCTGAATAATCTTTTTTGGACCTTCGAAAACGAAAGGAATAGTCACGATTCCTACCGTTAAGATGCCCATATCTTTGGCAACTTTAGCTACAACGGGAGCCGCACCCGTTCCTGTTCCTCCGCCCATACCCGCCGTGATAAACGCCATGCGTGTGCCATCACTCAATAAATCGCGTATCAAATCGATACTTTCTTCGGCAGCCTTACGAGCAATATCAGGTCTGTTTCCGGCACCCAGTCCACCGGTTGTATTTTCTCCTAATTGAATTTTGACGGGAACCGGAGACTCCATCAATGCTTGATTATCGGTATTACAGAGAGCAAAGGAAACATTGTGTATTCCCTCACGAAACATGTGATTGACGGCATTTCCCCCGCCACCCCCTACACCAATCACTTTGATAATAGCTTCTGTGCGACTTTCTAACTGAAAATCCAATATCGTGTCATCCATACTAAATTTCTCTACTTGTGTGTATTCATTACTTATCAATTGTTTTCATCTTCAGAAAACATTTCTCCAAGGATATCTCCCATTCGTGAAAAAAAACTGTCTGCGCGTTTTTTCACTTCTTTGTTTTTATCGGTTTTCTTTTTATTCCCTTTTTGCTTTGGGTTGCTTACATTTTTGGAAAATTCTCTTTCCTCCTGCAAAGTTTCTTCTCCTGTTGTTTGAGTAACCGGTTTTTTCTCACAATCTTCTGTTCCAAACAGCAACAACCCCAACGCACATGTTAACGAAGGATCACTCGCTAATTCAGGAAAATTATTGACAAAAGACTTTTTGGCCGACGCTTGCCGTACCGGCATTTTCAACTTTTCAGTAAGATAAATATCCAAATTTTTCAACTGCGAAGCACCGCCGGTCATCACAATGCCTGCCCCCAACTGCCCGTCATACCCCGACAATACGATTTGTTCCTTTACATTGGCAACAATTTCATCGAGCCGCATTCTTATTACTTTATTCAGCTCCACCAAATCGATATCCGGTTTTGAGAAAAACGGAGAAGAAAGCATATTATCCTGATTGTCGTGCGCTTTCCCAAATTTTATTTTGTATTGTTCAGCGTCGCTCTCAATAAAATTCAGTTCACAAATATCTTTCGTAATCGCGCGTCCCCCAAAAGGAATAACCACCATCCTTCGCAAAACACCCCCTTTATATATCGATAATGTTGTGGTACCTCCGCCAAAATCGATAAAAGCGCAGCCCAACTCCTTTTCTTCTTCATTCAATGCAATTGCAGCTGAAGCCAATGCACCAACGGTATAACCGGCAATATTTACTTGGGCTCTATCGCGAATACTCTTTTGAATGTTTGCTATGATGTTAGGGCGCCCAACAATCATTTTGTAATTGGCTTCGATGACAGAACAGGTAATACCCACAGGATTTTTTTCAGGTTTGCCATCCAAAAAATATTCTACATCGGCAATAGCATATCGTCCGGCCATTTCGGGATGATATTTCTCGGCCTCTTTGTGAAGTTGTGCTATGATCTCCATCGTCACAATTCCCGAAGAAGAAAGTTGCATTCTCTCCCTAAAATCGACAGAACGCAACGATTGCCCTGCTATAGAAACATAAACTTTACCAATTTTCCTGCCAAGTTTGTTTTCAAGCAAATTGATCAACTTACGAACCTTAGCCCCTGTTTCTTCTATATTATATACTAACCCGCGACGAATACATTGGTCGGACGGGATGGTTTCACAAGCTAATACTGAGATAACATTGTTTTCATTCCGTCGCCCAACAACCCCGGTAATTTTGGAAGTCCCTAAATCAATGGCTGCTATAAATCCTGAATCTGATTGTATCATACTTTAATATAAATAAATGAAACATCGGATCGTTTCTTTATTTATCAAACATTCCGACACTCATTTTTGTTTTATCAATTCACTCATTTTCACACGAGAAAATTAAATTATTTTTTTGTGCACACTACCTGATTATCGAATGAAAGATTGATTTCGGAATAGCGATTCCACCCCACTACGTTGAGACCTTTCTTAACAAAAAGAGCAAACTTCGCCAATTTAGCAGGATAATCATCCAAAGTTCCTAATATGATACGAAAATCCCCTACACGAGGAATCAACTCCACTCTTTCATTCTTTTTTACCACAATTTGCTCTATCCATGCATCCCAATCGGGGTTATCATGCAGGAACTTGGCAAAATCATACAATTTATCTTTAGCAAATTCTTCGCTTATATTCCCTGTTGCAATTGGAACATAAACAGAAAAACGACCTGAAGTCGGCATGATCTCCCGATTTTTATCGACATAAAAATGACCCTCTGTATCGGAAATCACACGTAAAATAGGATTTCGTTGGTAAATATTTGCTACAATCGAACCGTTCGAAGTGGAATATACTTCGGCCGATTTTACGAGTTTATTGGTCATAATTGCATGCTGAATATCAAGCGCATTCACTTCGTCCATTTGTTTCCCGACCGGATACAAGTCTTTGCTCTTTACCAACTGTACAATATCTTCGGCATGCACAAACTGTGTTTTTGCACTATTTTTTATAACAACCTCAAAACAAGTACATTCCTGATTCCGCGAAGAATTCCGAAAATAAAAGACCGCGAAAACCAGGTAACCCATTATCGACAACGAAGCCAATATGATCAGAAATTTCTTCATTTGAGGTTATATGATTACAAAGTTACACTTTAAAACGAAACAGTAAAAATTTACAATACTGTGCTATTTCTCTTTTAAGAACTTCTCGATTTCGGGCAAAAGTCGGTCTATATCACCTGCCCCCAACGTCACCAATACTTCAATATTTCTACTCTTCAATACCTCAAGGAGATCCGATTTATTACACAATACTTTGTTTTTGGTTGTAATTTTATTAAAAATGATCTCCGACGTCACCCCTTCAATGGGTTCTTCTCGCGCCGGATAAATATCCAGAAGAATTACTTCGTCCAACTTGGAAAGACTCTGTGCAAATTCATCAGCAAAATCCCGAGTACGTGTATAAAGATGAGGTTGAAAAACCCCCGTTATTTCCTTTGTAGGGTACAAAGCCTTGATCGAATCGATGGATTCGGCCAATTCCTTGGGATGATGAGCATAATCATCAATTAAAACAACATCATCTGTTTTTAATCGAATATCGAACCGACGTTTTGTACCGGAAAATGTCAGCATGGCTTCGCGAACCTCACCCGGTGTAACACCAGCAAGCATCGCAGCCGCAATTGATGCTACAGAGTTCTCTATGTTGATTTTCATAGGAACACCCAATTGAATATCGGTTATAACACCAAAAGGCGAAACAAAATCAAACACAATCTCTCCATTTCCGATGCGGATGTTTTCAGCATGAAAATCACCATCGTTTTCGGAATACGTAAAAACACGAACCGTCGGTTCACAATGGGGTGTTACAGCAATATCTTTTTTTAGGATCAAATATCCATTAGGGCGAATAAGCGAAGTAAACTTTTCGAAACCCTCGCGATAAGCCTCAGCAGTACCATAAATATCCAAATGGTCGGGATCGGCCGATGTAATGATGGCGATCCACGGCCGCAGCCAATGAAAAGAGCGATCGTACTCATCCGCTTCAACCACCGTAATGCGACTTTTATCCGACAAGATGAGGTTACTATTGTAATTTTTCGAGATGCCTCCTAAAAACGCATTGCAATCGACATGCGATTTGCGCAAGAGATGGGCAACCATACTCGAAACCGTTGTTTTTCCGTGAGTTCCGGCAATGCATATGGCATCGCTCATCTTGGTAATCTCTCCTAAAACCTGTGCACGCTTCATCACCCTAAAACCTTCCGAAGAGAAAAAATTCAGTTCCGAATGAGTGGAAGGAACAGCAGGGGTATAAACAATCAAGGTCTGCCCTTTGTCGAGAAATTGCTGAGGGATGGCCTCAATATTATCTTCGTAATGAATGGAAGCACCTTCTTTTGTCAAATCTTCGGTTAATGGCGTCTGCACACGATCGTACCCTCCGACGATTTTCCCGTGAGCCAAAAAATATCGGGCAAGGTTACTCATGCCGATACCTCCGATTCCGATAAAATAATAATTGGAATATCGTTCCAAACCTTCGTTCATTTCTCCAAAATTTTTGCGATTTCGTCGACAATGCGATCGGCAGAATCCGGTTGTGCAAACTTAACAATATTGTTGCTTAACGTTTTCAATCGCTCTTCGTCTCTAACTACTTCCAATGCCACATCAAAAAGCAAAGAAGGTGCATCGGCATCAGAAATCATGATGGCAGCGCCTTTTTCCACCAGAGCTTGTGCGTTTTTTGTCTGATGATCTTCAGCCACATTGGGCGAGGGAACCAAAATAACCGGTTTTCCCAGCAAACAAAATTCGGATATGGAGCCGGCGCCTGCACGCGAGATAATCAGATCGGCTACCGAGTAAGCATAATCCATCTGCGAAATAAAATCATATAGCCGAATATTCGAGGGAATTTTCCCTTCGTCCTGCAATTGCTTTATGTGATTGTAATAATATTTACCACATTGCCAAATGACCTGTACATCATCCCTTTGTTCAATTTTTGGGAAAGCTCCAATGATACTCTCGTTGAGTGTTTTCGCACCAAGACTACCTCCAATCAAAAGAATCGTCTTCTTTTTAGGATCAAGACGGAAAAACTCAATTCCCTTCTTCCTGTTATCCTCCGAAACCGTTAGGTCCTGTCGACAAGGATTGCCTGTTATGACAATTTTTTCTTTTGGAAAATATTTCTCGAGACCTTCATAAGCGACACAAATCTTGACTGCTTTGTCAGCCAACATTTTATTGGTCACACCCGGGTAAGAGTTCTGTTCCTGAATAAGCGTAGGAATACCTCTCGATGCCGCGGCTCGCAAAGTAGGTCCACTAGCATATCCCCCAACACCTATCACTATATCCGGTTTAAAATCGGCAATAATCTTATTCGCCATATACATGCTCTTCAACAATTTTATTGCCACAACGATATTTTTCAACAAATGCTTGCGATCGAAGCCCGAAACGGGAAGTCCCACAATTTGATAACCTGCTGCCGGCACACGCTGCATTTCCATACGATCTTTTGCTCCAACAAATAGAATTTCCGCATCATGCCAACGTTTTTTTATTGCATTGGCTATGGAAATGGCAGGAAAAACATGCCCACCGGTGCCACCTCCGCTGATAATAACCCTAGGACCCCCATTCTTCATCATCACAGACGAAAATTTCAAATTCAACTTTCTCTTTCATTTCAAATGAATCATCCCGATCATTTATCTCAAAATCCGACTCTTCGTTATCCGTCTCATTATCATTATTTTCTTCCTCGTCATGCAAGATAAAATCCTCCTCTTTCTTTTTTACCGAACCAAAACGATCTGCACTTAAGATAATTCCGAAATAAGCACATGTTATTAAGGTCGATGTCCCCCCCCTGCTGATAAGTGGCAACGGCTGACCGGTTACCGGAATCAGATTAACTGCTACCGCCATATTGATAAATGCCTGAAAGGAAAGAATCAGAGCCGATCCTAAAATTAAGTATTTGGGAAATAGCTTATCGATTTTTCTGGCAATCACACCTGAACGAATAAGAATGATTACATATAATAATAATACGACTACACCTCCTAAAAAACCCAATTCCTCGATGATTATGGCATAAATAAAATCGGAATAAGCTTGAGGCAAAAAATCGCGTTCGGTGCTATTCCCCGGGAACTTACCTAAAAGTCCGCCATTGGAAATAGCAATTTTTGCGTGAGCCACCTGATAGTTTTCATCGGTTATCGTGAAATAAGATTCCTCCGTTTCTTCTTTGTGACTTGTAAAATTTTCGACACGATTCTTCCATGTATCTGCTCTGTTTAAAATTCCTTTTTGCGTCCAATCATCAGGAATTATTTTCAAGAAGAAGACAAAAACAGCAGCTAACCCAATCACCGCCAGTCCTACTTTTGCCAGTCTTACGAATTTTACCTTTCCAATGAACATAAGCAAATAGCAAACGACAAACAGAAGAATGGCTGTCGACAAATTATCAAAGGCGATAATTCCACATACTACGGCGGTGAGACCAACCATCCATTTAAAAAGAACAGCATCGTTTTCACCGTTTTGTTTACTTAACAAAAACGCGATTGTTCCGATCAGCGATATTTTAGCAACTTCCGAAGGCTGGATGGTAAATCCAAAAATAGAAATCCATCTTTCGGCGCCATTCACCGTGGTCCCGATAAAAGGGGTCAAAATCAACAAAATAATAGAAGCTAGGAGAACAAAAATCAACGACGAAAAATACCGGTAAGGAATATTATGAATGAAAAGAATTACGCCCACTCCCCCTATAAGAAAAGTGGCATGACGCAAAATGGGTCCCCACAGATTCTGTTGACGGTAAACAATGGTACTGGTTGCGCTGAACACTTCTATCAGTGAGATCGCACACAGAATAATAAACACGGCCCAAATTACCTTGTCGCCCTTAAATATTTTTTCAAAAATATTATCTTCTTTCTCTGTCACTTCTTTTACAGGAGAAAGTTCGGAAATTTCCATTGATGAATTCATATCCATTTAAAAACTAAAGCCTTCTTACACATTCTTTGAACTGCTCGCCTCGATCTTCATAATTTTTAAAAAGATCGAAACTTGCGCAACATGGCGACAACAATA
>CAYUIY010000047.1:14732-16446 GCA_964444915.1 uncultured Dysgonomonadaceae bacterium | reverse complement strand
TTTTGTTTTTAATTGTTGATAAAATCGGTTGTTTTTTAATTTGATTGTTGATATATTTGAGTAAATCAATCCTTGAGTATAAATCTAATTAATTATAGGCGACCGTTATTTTCAAGTCGGTTGTGTTTTTATAAGTACCTAGTGCCTGATAATTATACACATGAAGCGTTGCCCCGACCTTAATTGTCAGATTCCCACTTCCATCCAATGTAGAAGGCGATGTGATGTTATTGTATGTAAAGTTATCCACCAACATACTCGATCCGCTGCCATCCGTATTGGTAACGCTGAAAGAATAAGGGAAAGTAATCGTAAAGGTAGCATTGGGGCTGCCGGTAACTTTAAACTGTGCAGCAGTAATGGATTCTCCTGTTACGGTTGCCAATTGAACGCCCGTAGCGGTTCGCTGGTTGTTAACATCTACGGTTACTGTTCCCCCTCCATTTCTTGGGGAAAACATGCTTCCGAAATTCAAATCGGCTTCTTTGGTAATTTGAAGTCCGCTGACAATTTTGGCTGTTGTTTCGGCTGTTGCACTTATTTGAGCATTTACATGCTGCGTTGAAAAAAAGATTACGAAAAGTGCGGACAGTAAAAAAATGAACTTCCTCATTTAATTGGTTGTTTGCGTTGAATTTTGTCTGAAAAAAAGAACGAACTGTCTTTTTCTTAAAAAATCGCCGCAAAGATAGCTTATTGTTTTCGATCTATAAAATATTAATTCGAAAATCAAAGTTAAATAATCATAAACTTTACTTACGGTGCATCGCAGTCATTTTTCAGGTCTTCTCCGCACCTTCTCCGTACCAAGGCTGCACCATCCTCGCTCCAAGTCCGCTCCGGAATTTTGCTTTTTTTGCTGAAAAAATGCAAGTGAGTTTTATCCCAAATCAATAACATCCGATGTTGTTGTCCCCGCCTTAAAGCGAGCACGAAGCGGGCATGAAATAGCCGTGAGGTAGAATATTATTGATAGGCTACCGTTACTGTTATTCCGCTTTCGTTTGTATATACGCCTTCTTCCTGGTTGGCATCAACGTGAAGCGTTGCCCCGACTTTGATGATTTGTTCTCCGTTTTCCGACAACGTACCCGACATCGCAGGTGTCGTGGTAATGTCATCGACGATCATTATTTCTGTTCCGCCTTCGCGGGTAATGATGATCGATGCCGGAACGGCGATGGAATAGGAAGCATTCGGTAAACCTGAAACCATGAATTGGGCTGAGGTAATGGTACCGGCTGACAAGGCGGGGAGGGTTACATCGCCTGAATGGCTTCGGGCATTGTCGGTTTCGATTTTTACGGTACCGCTGCTCGATCCGGCAACAATATTCCCGAAAGAAAGATCGGAGGTTTTACTGATTTTTATGGGTGCAACAATGGTTGCCGTTGCTTTTGCTGTAGCTGAAGCACTCGGAGATTGGGCACGCATTTGGTGTGCTGCAAAAGCAATTATAAAAAAGCAAGTTAACAAAAAAATCAACTTTTTCATAATTTTGTTTTTTACTGTTCGACAATCTCTCTTTTTGCAGAAACGGTATCTCTTTACGCCTTTCTTTAATTATAACATCTCAAGATACAAAATTCCTACAAAATATACCCAAATTTACTCATAAAAAATATTAAAATTACGGTATGATTTATCAAATACAAAAAGAAAGAGATGCATCAAGTAAAGTTTTATCTTAAATCGAATCGTTTTATTATAAAAT
>CAYUIY010000047.1:0-14632 GCA_964444915.1 uncultured Dysgonomonadaceae bacterium | reverse complement strand
AAAGAGATGCATCAAGTAAAGTTTTATCTTAAATCGAATCGTTTTATTATAAAATCAGGTTATTTTTTAACGATTTGACATAGGATGCTATGTTTTGTTGTAAAAAAGCAACTTAGGAAATTTTGGGAGCGGTTTGTCATATTTATCGGTGTCAATTTGCATTTGAACATCGGTTTTTGTCTCGAAACGAGCGTCCGACCTCTCTTTACGACATCCGAACGAAAGCCAAAATATTCGGACAGAGGTTGAAATACCCCGGCGCAGGAGAACCGATCGCATTTTTCGGATAGGGTAAAAAAAAATTAACCTTTGGGGTATGCCGGTACGACTTAACCGAATTTTATCGTGACGCTGTGTAAATTGAAAATTATCATGTAAATTTGCAGGTAATACGAAAGCTTTTTTCGTGACGAAATGAATCATCTATGGCAAAAGCGAAAAAGAACATAAAAAGAAAACGATCCGCTTCACAAAAAAGTGACAACAAATGGATTGAATTTTTTAAAAGCGAGCGGTTGCATTTTTTGGTGGGAGTGTTGATTGCGTTCGTTGGAATTTTTATTTTTCTTTCCATAGTTTCGTTCTTTTTTACCGGAGCCGCCGATCAAAGTAAGGTGCTCAACCGTTCTTTTGTCGAATTGGTCAACGATAAGGATTTGCAGATAGAGAATTGGACGGGTGTGGGAGGCGCTTTCGTAGCCGAACGACTGGTTAATGGAGGGTTTGGGATTTTTTCGATTCTCATTGCATTTTTTTTCGTGTATGCAGGTCTTCTTTTGATGAAAGTTTCGAATTTTTCGTTTTTCAAAGCGCTTGTCGTCACGGCGCTGGGCTTAATTGGCGGATCGATAGCATGCGCTTTCGTTTTAAACAAACTTTTTCCAAAAAGCCATGTCAACTGGGGAGGCAGTCATGGCGTCAAGATAGAGCGGTTGTTGGAAAGCAGCATTGGATGGCCCGGGGTGATTTTGGTGATTGGTTTGTTTTTTATCGTTTTCTGGGTTCTTGTTCGCAAAAATTCGGTTCATGCCATCCGTCAAACGTTGGTTTATGATAAAGCGGAATCCGACACTACGGAAGAAGGCGCTTCCGATGCGCTTGCAGACAATGGGGCGGAAGGAGAGACAAGGGCCGAAACAGATGCAACGCCTTCGTTTTTGAAACGCCTGTTCGGGATAAGGAAGAAAAATAAAAAAGAAGAAGGCGACGGAGAGGAACGAGAGACCGTTGGAGCGGACGATGCAGCAATGCAAAACGAGGAGCCTTCGTTAGTCGATAAAAACGATTTTGAGGTGGTTGTTCCCGACGATGATGACTCCGTTGCGATTCCGTCGATCGAAGTGTCGGTTCCCTCTTTCATGGAGGAAGAACGCAGAAAAGAAAGGAATGTTGAATTTTTGGATGACTATGATCCGCGAAAAGACCTTTCGTCGTTTCGTTTCCCGACATCGGATTTGCTCAAGACATACCATACGGGCAACAGAGAGGTCAACATGCAAGAGCAGAACGAGAACAAGGATAAAATCATCTATACCCTTCGCAACTACGGTGTGGAAATCACCTCCATAAAAGCCACTGTGGGGCCAACCGTAACCTTGTATGAAATTGTTCCGGAGCCGGGTGTCCGTATTTCGCGCATTCGGAATCTGGAAGACGATATCGCATTGAGTTTGTCGGCATTGGGAATCCGAATTATTGCCCCCATGCCGGGGAAAGGAACCATCGGTATCGAAGTGCCCAACAAAGAACCGCAGATTGTATCGATGCACTCGGTGATTTCTTCGAAAAAATTTCAAGAATGTACATACGATTTGCCTGTGGCGCTGGGGAAAACCATCACCAACGAGGTCTTTATTTTCGACCTGACCAAAATGCCCCACTTGTTGGTTGCCGGTGCAACCGGACAAGGAAAATCGGTGGGACTCAATGCCATCATCACTTCGTTGCTTTACAAAAAACATCCGGCCGAGATGAAGCTGGTGTTGATCGACCCGAAAATGGTGGAATTCAATATTTATTCCGCCATCGAAAGGCATTATCTTGCCAAACTGCCCAATGAGGAAAAAGCCATCATTACCGATGTAACCAACGTGACGCAGACGCTCAATTCGCTTACCAAAGAGATGGACGATCGGTACGAGCTCCTGATGCGGGCACACGTGCGCACCATCAAAGAGTATAACGAGAAGTTTGTCAAACGTCGCTTGAATCCGAATAAAGGCCATCGTTACATGCCTTATATCGTTGTGGTGATCGACGAGTTTGGCGACTTGATCATGACAGCAGGCAAAGAGATTGAAATGCCCATTGCGCGTATTGCACAAAAAGCCCGTGCCGTGGGCATACACATGGTTATCGCTACCCAGCGGCCTACGACCAACATCATCACGGGAACCATCAAGGCCAATTTCCCTGCACGTATGGCTTTTCGGGTGACCTCGCAGATCGATTCGCGTACGATTCTCGACATGAACGGCGCAAATCAGTTGACCGGCCGTGGAGATTTGCTTTTTTCGCAGGGAAGCAATCTGATCCGTATTCAGGGTGCTTTTGTGGACACTCCCGAGATTGATAACATTACGCAATTTATTGCCTGTCAGCAAGGATACGAAACGGCATATGCGTTACCCGAAGTTTCGACGGACGAGGAAGATAAACCGGGAGCGGTAGATTTAAATGAGCGTGACGTGTTGTTCGAGGAGGCGGCCAGGCTCATCGTGATTCACCAGCAGGGATCGACGTCGCTTATCCAGCGCAAGTTTTCTGTCGGTTATAATCGTGCCGGGCGCTTGATGGATCAGCTGGAAGCCGCCGGAATCGTGGGACCTCCACAAGGGAGCAAACCTCGCGACGTGTATATTGCGGATGAATATTCGCTTGAAAAACTGCTCGATTCGTTGCGCTAAGTTTTTAAACCTTCAACAGTGCATTCGATCAATCAAAAAAAGGATTCTACAAAAATGAAAAAAAATATTCTCACTTTGATTTTCTTTATGGCCGGCTTGCTCTCTTTTGCGCAGACTAATAACGATGCGAGAGCAATATTGGACAAGACTTATGAAACTTACGAACAATCCAAAGGCGTAAAATTCTCCTTCGAGGTTACCACCATCGATGCCAATGGCATGCGATATCGACCCCAACAAGGCGAAGCCATGATGAAAGGAGACAAGTTTAAGTTGGACTTGAATGCGACAACGATATGGTTTGACGGGAAAACGCAATGGGTGTTTCTGAAAGATATTGGCGAAGTGAATATCAGTACCCCGTCTGCCAAAGAGGTGGCTTACACCAGCCCTCTGGCATTGTTGCGTTTATATAAGAGCGGTTATACACTGAAAAAACCGATACCGACAACGGTCAACGGACAACGTGCATATGTTATCGATATGATACCTGCTAGTTCGCGTAGCGATTTTAAGCAACTGTCGGTTGCCGTGGATAAAAAGGCGAATACGGTTTTACAGATAAAAACAACGCTCAAAAATAATCAGAAAAATATTATCGATATTAAAAATTATAACGATAACCATAATTTTCCCGATTCGGTTTTTGTATTCAACAAAGCCGATTATCCTGATATCGAGGTGGTAGATCTTCGTTAATTTGTTTTATTTAAGCTAAATAGATAATGCTTATATCGCTTCCTTAAATTGAGGAAGTGTTGTACCTTTGTTGCCGAAAGATAATCCTAAGTGCCTTCTTTTGCCGGAGAGGGTGATCTATATAGAAAAAAGAAGTATGAGAAATAGCGTAAAATGTCTGATTATAGGAGCAGGACCAGCCGGTTATACGGCTGCCATTTATGCTTCGCGTGCCAATTTGGAGCCGGTTTTGTATGAAGGAATGCAACCGGGAGGACAACTGACCACCACGATGGAAGTAGAAAATTTTCCGGGATATCCCGAAGGGGTGAGTGGCCCACAAATGATGGAGGATTTCAAAAAGCAGGCGGAAAGATTCGGTACCGAAATTCGTTCCGGAAGAGTAACAGCAGTGGATTTTTCGGTTCATCCGCTAAAAGTAACCATCGATAACGAATATACCATTGAGGCTGACACGGTAATTATTGCCACGGGGGCTGCGGCCAAATACTTGGGGTTGCCCGACGAGAAGAAGTACGCCGGGAAGGGGGTTTCGGCTTGTGCCACATGCGACGGTTTCTTTTATCGCAAAAAGAAAGTTGCGGTAGTTGGCGGCGGAGATACTGCATGTGAAGAGGCACTTTATTTGGCAGGCTTGGCAGAGAAAGTATATATGATTGTGCGCAAACCTTATCTGCGTGCTTCACGAATCATGCAGGAACGGGTGATGAATCATCCTAAGATTGAAATTCTCTTCGAACACAATGTGGTGGGTTTGTTTGGTGAAAAAGGAGTTGAAGGTGCTCATTTGGTCAAACGGATGGGGCAACCCGATGAGGAACAGTTGGATATAGCCTTCGATGGTTTGTTTCTTGCCATCGGACACAAGCCGAACAGCGATATTTTCAGCGATTTTCTGGAATTGGACGAGGCAGGATATATCAAAACACAACATCCGGGCACGCGTACCAATGTGGAAGGAGTTTTTGCAGCCGGAGATGTTGCTGATTCCATTTACCGACAGGCAGTTACGGCTGCAGGTACGGGTTGCCGCGCAGCTATCGATGCCGAGCGGTATTTGATCGAAAAAGGACTTACTTCATTCTGATCTTATCCGGTAGTCGGTTAAGTTCCGCAACTTCTTCAGGCGATAGGTTGAATAGCAACTTATCGCTTTCTTTTTCGGCCTACCCTCTTTGTATGGGATTGCGTATATTGGTGCATGGACGCCGGAACATGTTTTTTTAATGTTATCATAAATTAATGAGAGCTGTGATAAAAAATATAGGATATGATGGAGATTGGGAAGTTTTTATAACATAATTTTTTGAATTAGGAAATAAATTATAAATTTGTAGCGTAAAATTACCAGATTTTTACTGTCATTTGTGTAATACTTGCTATTAAATTAAATAAAATGAAAACAAACAGGAGAGATTTTATTCGGAAGTCGGCAATGGCCGCAGTCGGAATGGGTTTAGCTGCATCATGCGATACCTCTTCAAAAGAAAAAACCACAACGGAAAAGAAGAAAACGAGATGTAATCCGATTGGCGTGTCCACGTATTCGTTTTGGCAATTCAATGGCCCCAAAGAAAATGCACCTATCGAAGATTGTATCGAAAAAGCTGCGGAAATGGGATTCGACGGTATCGAGTTTTTGCTGGTTCAAATGCAATCGGAAGAAAATGGGTATTTGCAAAAACTAAAAAGACAAGCCTTTCATGCCGGTCTCGATCTTATGGGATTTTCCACTCACCAGGGCTTTGTTTATCCCGAAAAAGAAAAGCGTCAAGCCGAAGTTGAGAAGACTATTCATCAGATCGAATTGGCCTATCAACTGGGGATCCCTACCATGCGGTTGAATACCGGACGATGGGGCACGATTGAATCTTTTGACGAGTTGATGGCCAACAAAGGAATTGAGCCTGTTTTGAAAGGTTATACCGAAGAAGACGGATTTAAATGGGTGATTGATGCCATTGAACAGTGTATCCCTACGGCCGAAAAATGCGGCGTGACAATCGGTCTTGAAAATCATTGGGGGTTGGGAAGAACTGCCGAAGGAGTACTGCGTATTGTCAATGCCATCGATTCGCCGTGGTTACGGGTAACTGCCGACACCGGCAATTTTCTGGAACGGCAGTACGAACAGCTGGAAATGTTGGCACCCATGACTTCGTTGATTCAGGCCAAAACCTATTTTGGTGGCGGAAAATGGTATACGCTCGATATCGACTATCGCCGGGTTGCCGAAATTTTCAGAAAAGTAAACTATCGCGGCTATATTTCAATCGAGTTTGAAGGAAACGAAGATCCCATGACTGCTGTACCCAAAAGTTTGGAAATGATACGTGAAGCATTCACTTATGAAATTTGATCAGGGTAAATGAATCCAACAAGGGGCTATTTTTTTTGTGATAAGTGATGAAGAGAAAAATTTGGTTTCTAATTTTTTTGTTTTTTGTTTGCATCGTTCTGCCTGTATTTTGTCAAGAAAAAGAAATCTTGTTGCATGATGGATGGAAAGCAAAACGTGCAAGCGAAATACCCGTTGATGGAACTGTAATATCTTTGCCTGACTTCGATTTGGTGGGATGGATGGATGCTGTGGTACCTGGAACGGTATTGACCACGTTGCTGTATAATCATGTTTTTCCTGATCCGTTTTTTGGATTAAACAACGAGTTAATTCCCGATATTTATGATGTAGGTGCCGGATTTTATACGTTTTGGTTTCGTAAAACATTTTCACTGCCACATGTTGAGGAAGGACAAGAGGTATGGTTGAAATTCAGGGGTATCAACTATGCTGCCGATATTTTTCTCAATGGTCGCCGCATCAATCCGGATACGCATCGGGGAATGTTTTTACGCCAAAAATATAGGATTACTCCTTATATTAAAGATGGATCGAATGTTTTGGCCGTGATTGTCCGTCCTCCTTATCCTGTGGGGGAAGCTAATGGGGGACAAGGGGGTGATGGTACTATTGCCCGATCGGTTACCCAGCAGTATACTCCCGGTTGGGATTGGGTATGCCCGGTTCGCGATCGGAACACGGGAATTTGGGATCGGGTTTCCCTTGAGATCACCGGAGACGTGGACTTGCGAAATCCCTATATAAAAACCTATGTACCCGGTAAGCGGTATCCGGGAATAAAACAGGACCCGGCTTATCTTACCGTTTCTGCTGAACTTGTGAATGTATCCAATGGGATTCAGAAAGGAAATTTGATTGCCGAAATCGATGGAAGAACTTGGGCAGTGCCGGTTGCAATTGAGGCAGATAAATCGGCTGTGTTTTCTTTTCCTGAAATTAAAATGGAAAATCCCCGGCTTTGGTGGCCAAACGGCATGGGAGAGCCTTTTTTATATACCCTTTGTCTTCGATTTGAGCAACAGGGAAAAATTGTCGACTGCGATACGGTTGTTTTCGGAATTAGGGAAACCGGCACCTATTTCGACGAAAAAGTCGGCGGACGCGTTTTTTTGATTAATGGGCAAAAAATATTTATCAAAGGCGGGAATTGGATTTCGTCCGATTTATTGTTGCGCCTTTCTCCGGAGCGTTATGAGGCCGAGGTAAAGATGCATGCGCAAATGAACATGAATATGATTCGTGTTTGGGGTGGTTCCATCACCGAGCGCCCCGAGTTTTACGATGCTTGTGATAAGTATGGTATGTTGGTTTGGCAGGATTTATGGATAACGGGTGATTGTAACGGACGGTGGTTTGATCCTCGAAAAAAGGAATCGCAAGCTCGGCGACGAGCTTATCCCGATGATCATACCCTGTTTTTAAATTCGGTTGTCGATCAGATTAAAATGTTGCGCAATCATCCGAGCCTTTATTTATGGTGTGGTGGTAATGAATTCCCTCCACCGTCTGATATTCATGATCGACTGTCACGCGAAATTTTTCCGGTATATGACGGCACGCGATATTATTTGAATGAATCGACATCGCTCGATTTATCGCGACATGATATAGGAGGAGGGGGTGACGGTCCTTATGGGATACAAGAACCCGTACGATTTTTTAATACCCCATCTTATCCTTTCAATCCCGAGATCGGATCGGTGGGTATGCCCAATGGAGAAACCATGCGGAAAATGATGTCGGAAAAGGATTTGACTCCACCTGAAAATGATCGGCCGAATCCTGTGTGGCAATATCACAAATACATTGGTTATGGAGAAACGATTGCCCGTTTTGATCAAATACGCGGAATCGATGATTTTTGCAGAAAGGCTCAGGTGGTCAATTACGAGCAATATCGTGCGTTGCAGGAAGGGTTCAATGCCGGCATGTGGAATAGGTACACAGGGATGCTGGTCTGGAAAAATCAAAATCCCTGGACAGCATTGCGGGGACAGTTTTATGATGTTTTTCTCGACCAAACCGGTGGTTTCTACGGTTATATGCATGCTGCCCGCCCGCTTCACGTACAGTTGAATCTGAATGATTCTGCTCTTTGTGTCGTGAATCAAACGTTGAACGATGCCGTGAATCAAACGGTGGAAGCATATTTATTCGATATTAAAGGAAAGCTGTTGAGCAATCAACGTTTCTTGATGGATATTCCTGCTAATTCAGTTCGGATTGCCGGAAAAGCCGATTTTGCGAAAAAGCCGACCGGGCTTTATTTTCTAAGACTGGTATTGAAAAACGAGAAAGGCGAAATTGTAGACGAAAACCTGTATTGGTTGACTAATAAACCCACGGATTTGCAGGAATTGCAAACGTTGGCTAATGCTTCTCTTCAACTTAAGATTAAAAAAGACGATGGGGAAAAAAGTGTAGCTACCATTAAAAATACCGGTTCCGAAACCGCTTTTTTTATTCGGTTGAAAGTTTGGAACACAACTACAAACCAAATTGTTGCTCCTGTTTTTTTCAGCGATAATTATTTCACTCTTTTTCCCGACGAACAAAAAGATATCGATGTTGATCTTTCGCTCCTGCCCGCTGAATTGAAAGATGACGCCAATTTAGTTCTTAAAGCTGAAACAGAAAATGGAAAAACAATAGAAATGTCATTTCGTTAAAAACGGTTAAATGATGGGAGAAACTATAATTTAACAGTTTCTATGTTAATCATTATCTGATAGGTAAATAATAATTGATTTTATTTATGATATTTTACGTTAATGTGATATTGTTTATTTTTTTAAATACTATATCTTTGTGACGTTTGTATAAAAATAGTTACGTTTTGGTAATATGATCTCTTTTAAAACCGCATATCATTTAATTACATGAGGAATTTTGTTATTATTAATCGATGAAAATACCTAAAGTAGTAGTTTTTAGGTATGTGCTATTTTATAAACCAATTTTTAAATTAATTTAAAAACCACGAGAGTATGAAAAGAAAGAAAATTTTACATTTGAAAGGTCTTATTACACTCGCTATGTGTGTATCGGCTTTCGTCGTTTCCGCTCAGAATCTTACGGTTCGTGGTACGGTTACCGACAAAAACAATGAACCCGTTATCGGGGCAACAGTTGTTGTTGAAGGGGACTTGACCAGAGGAACCGTTACAGATGTGGATGGAAATTATGTTTTACCGAATGTCCCTGAAAATGCCAAGTTGGTATTCAGCTATGTCGGCATGAAAAAGCAGATTGTTTCCGTAAATGGACGTACCGTGATCAACGTTGTCATGGAAGAGGAATCTGAACTTTTGGAAGAAGTGGTTGTAACCGCTTTAGGTGTTCCCAAACAAGCTCGTTCGGTAGGTTATGCTACAGCCAAAGTATCGCCAACAGAAATCGAACGTACCAACGCAGTTAATGTGGTGAATGCCTTGCAGGGGAAAGTTGCCGGAGTAAACATCAATATTAGTGGTGCTTCGGGAGTAACTTCAAGTTCAGCTATTACGATCCGTGGAGCAAAATCAATCGACAAAAACAACTCTCCAATTTTTGTTATAGACGGAATGATTATTCAGGAGCCTGTTAAAGGGGCGTTGGATGGTACCGATTGGGGTTCGCAGTTGAAGAACCTTAATCCTGCCGATTTTGAAAGCGTTACCGTATTGAAAGGTGCGGCTGCTACTGCACTTTATGGCTCTCGTGGTGCCAATGGCGCTGTTGTTATTGTGTCAAAGGGGGGAAGATATGCAAAACAAGGATTGGGTATCGAAATTTCGCAAATACTGGAAACAAACGATATTTACAAATCTCCTGTTGAATTTCAGAATGTTTATGGCGCAGGCTCTCCTTCTAATGGTTTTGAAGGTGGCTTTTTGGCTGACGGTTCCTTGCAAAGAACGGCCATGAGCTTTGGGCCTAAAATGGATGGTTCGTTGGTTAATCAGTATTTGCCTCATGGCGAAAAAACACCGTTTGTTCCTCATCCCGATAACTGGAAAGAATTGTATCAATCCGGTTTAAACAGTACAACTACGGTTGCTATTAACGGTGGAGGTGAAAAATCTTCTTTTCGTGTATCCTATGCATATACCGATAATAACGGAGTCTTTAAGCGCAACAAATTCACGCGTCATTCGATTTCTTTTAGAGGTATTACTGATCTAAACAAGGTCTTTTCTATCGAAACCGGATTAAATTATTCTTTTTCTCAAGCACAAAACGGAGCTAATCAAGGAGGATGGAACTGGGGTGGTAATGCTGCCATGATGAGTACCTATTATACACCTCGAAATTTGGACTTAAAAGAATATATCCGGTTGTATCGCGATCCGGTTACTCATGCAGTGGAAACAACTACTCCTTGGGGGACGCTCCGGGGTTACCTGCACGACAGAGATATGAACCTTTATCAACGTTCGGAAAATTCGTTTTTGTCAAACATGACGCTCAGGGCAAAAATTTCTCCGAAACTGGCTGCCAGTATTAAAGCGAATTATAACTATTATGGTATTTCCAATTTGACAAAGGTGTATGGAACAGGAGCCAATTACGGACCTTCAGGAACAGGCAGGTACGGACGGGGTGGAAACATTTCGGGTTCTTACAATTTCTTGGGCATGTTGCAAACAAATGGGAACGAATTCAAAATTGCTGATGAAACCATTACCTTAGATGCTATTTTTGCTGCAGAAGTTTATGGAAATACCGAGTCGCATTCCTGGAGTAAAGAAACTAACGGAGGGTTGGTAGCTCCTGCTGTTTTTGCTTTCTCTAATTCAAAAAATAAAATTGAACCTGTTTTTAATTACACACCTCGTAACAATCAGGCTTTCGGCCTTTCTGCCATTGTCAACTTGTCATGGCGCGATCAGGTGTATTTGGAATTGACAGGACGTAATGATTGGCTGTCAACTCTTACTTATCCGTCTTATATGATAACAGGGCTGGATAATTATACCGTATTTTATCCTTCTGCCAATTTATCGTGGGTATTTACCGACACATTTGAAGTGCCGGATTGGTTTTCTTTTGGAAAACTACGGGCTTCGATCGCCAGAGTAGGTATGGGGACCGTTCCATATGCAACAAGCAAAGGGTTTGGCGTATTTACCCAAGGTACTCAGTATGATTCGGACCGTAATGTTGTATTGATTGCGAATCCTAATCTTGGAACAGCTTGGAACAACGATTTAAAACCGGAAATTCAACAATCAATTGAATTAGGTGCGGACTTGCGTTTCTTAAATGAACGTCTTAATCTTGATTTTGCTTATTATAAAACGAATACGAAAAATCAGATCATGACCGTTGGAGCAGTAACGGAATCCGGTGCCGGTAAACAATTGATCAATGCAGGGAATATTCAAAACCAAGGAGTTGAAATACAATTGGAAGGTACGCCGATACGCACGAAAGATTTTAGATGGACAATTGGAACCAATTTTACATTAAACCGTGGAAAAGTAATCAAATTGCATGAAAATGTAAAAGAATGGCAGTTATTAGGGCAATATGATGCAGGGCCGGAAATTTGGGCTTACGAAGGGGGTGATTTTGGCGTTCTTACTACTGCTTATAATTCTCCTTACGGACCTGCAATTTATCGTTTTAATAACGAAGATGATCCTAAAGATCCAAGAAACGGCAAACCGGTTATTTCTTACTGGGGTAATTATGGAAGCCCTAATTCGGTAGCTGCTTATGGGTATGTATCCAATATAGATAAGGGGATTAAGGATCGTGTTGTATTGGGTAAGGTAGAACCCGATTTCCTTTTGAGTATCAATACTTCGTTTTCATATAAGGACTTCGATTTCTATGCTTTGGTTGATGGTCGTGTAGGTGGAAATTATTTTTCAAATACCTATAAATATGCGTCCAGCAGGGGTACTTTGAAATCTTCATTATACGGGCGCGATAAGGAGCATGGAGGATTGCCTCGTCAGAATTATAAAGGGGAAACGGTTTATGATGCCATTATGCTTGATGCCGTTTTCGATGAAGGTGAAAAAGCTCCCAAAGCCGGTAATCCTGATGAATTGATAGATGTAGGCGGTTTGACCTATGCAGAGGCTCTTGAGAAGGGTATCGAGCCAATGATGGCTAGTACGTATTATTGGGCTAATCTCGGATGGGGTATGCCTGCAGAATTGGGATTACAGGATAATACGTGGTTCTGTTTACGTGAAATTACGGTAGGTTATCGTTTACCGGAAAAATTGTGCAGAAAATTCGGCAGCAATTATCTTCGTTTAGGATTAACCGCCCGTAATGTGGGCTATTTAGTGAATAAATTGACTGATGGCTTGAATCCTGAAGCCATTTCATCGAACAATCCATTAACGCCTATGGATATTGGTGGTGTGCCTTTTGCACGTACTTTTGCTCTTAATTTCACAGTAAGATTTTAAATAAATAATAGAATTATGAATAAGATAAAATATATATTTTTAGGTGTATTTTCACTCTTTGTCTTTTCGGGATGTCTTGACGAGTACAAAGATCTTAATACCGATCCTGAATTACTGGGTACGACAGATCCGAGATATGTATTCACCGGAGCTACGGAAAATTTCAACAACAGTTCCAGACAACATTTGCTTGGGAAATATAGTGATGTCATGCAGTATATGCAATACATTGTTTTTTATCATGGCGCCCAGGAAAATGCATATGTAAATACTGCTAAAAGTTCACGTCCGTCGCCTTACACTCCGTATTATGGAGATTATTTTGGACAAATCGGATTAAAATTGAGGCATTTGGTAAATGTGGTTATTCCGGCACATCCCGAAAAAGAGCGTTATCAAAATGTTGCAGCTATTGCCAATATTCTGGAAACATACGAAGCATGGCTGATGTTTGACGTAAATGGAGCTGCACCATATAATGAAGGATTGAGACTGGTAAGCGACGGGATAAGGACCCCTCGTTATGATTTATTTCAAAAGGATTTGAACGGTAAAGAACTTTATAAAGTTTTCGATGAAAAAATCAAAACGAATGTTGAAGCATTGAAAAATGCATCTGCTGATCAGTATAATTTAGAAAAAAACGATTATTTTTATAAAGGTGACGTTGCAAAATGGATTAAATTCGGGAATACACTGAGAATCAAAATGGCTCAACGTCTGGAAAAGGCAGATAATGCATTTTATCAATCTGTTGTCAACGAAGTGCTGGCTGACGATGGCGGCATTATTTCGAGTAACGATGAATCGTGCATATATCATCATCCGAATGAATATAACAACAATACGGATGATATGCATATTTTGACTTATCAATATTGTGCTTCACGGGCTTTTGTAAATTTCCTGAGAAAATACAATGATCCGCGTCTACCTTTATTGGTTCGTAGAAATGGATTTGGAAAAGGGAATAATAATAAGCTTAATGATGATATGGTCGATTCGCTCGCTAAATATTTTCCCGATTATGAAACCAAATTTCCACAGTGGACGATTCGTTATGTAGGTATGTCTGCAAATCCTGACAGTGCAACTAGTTTGTGGTCAAAAGATTCGTATTATACTTTAACCTACAAAGACGATAAGGGTGTGGAAAAAACGATGACTATACGTGCCAATAGCCAGATTGAAAGTCGTTTTTATGTGAAAAACGGGGGTAAAGTCGGAACACAAATTACCGCTCGTGATAAGGAAGATGACATATATGATGCTTCTCAAGAAACCATCAGTTTATTTACACCCCTTATCACCTATCCTGAAGTATGTTTTATGATGGCCGAAATAGCCTTTAAATCCGGAAGTGCAAAAGGGGGAAAAACTGCACTTGAATGGTTCCGCAGTGGTATTCGTGCGTCAATGGAACAATACCAAGCATGGGCTGAAAAGATGAAAGTTCCAGCTGCTATGAATCCGAATAGCGATAATTATCATCCCATTACTTCTGCAGCAATTGATGCGTATCTCGATCAGCCTGAATTTCAGAGTGTTTCATTAGAAAAGATCGCAACTCAGCAATGGGTAAATCTTTTCATGCGACCTGAAGAAGCTTGGAATAACTGGAAACGAACAGGATTTCCAACATTTAAGGATCAACCTGTACCGGATGGAGGGGTAGCATTTTTCGAATCCATTACCAGTGGTGGAAGCAAATTGCTAGTTCCTCGTCGCTGCGTTCTTCCCACTCCCAATCAGGAGAATATTGCTAATTATAATGCAGCTCTTGATTTGTTGATAGCTGATCCGAATTATGGAACTGCTGTTAATGAAACGCAGGGCAGAATATGGTGGGATAAACCCTAGTTATGCTTTATGATATACTAATTTTTGTATCATGTAATGAGAGTGCTCTTTTTAGGGCACTCTTTTTTTGGGCTTAATAATATTTTAGAACGATAAGTTGACGAAGAAATTTATTTTGTATTTTTGAAGAATCGTTAGGGTAATAAGCTGTTTTATTCTATCGATTCTTCTTTTTAATATGGTATTTTACTATTAAGGTTGTAATGAAGAAAACATTAATTACTGCATTATTTATCGCCCTTTTTTTGTCTGTTTCATGGTCCCAACAGGGTTTTGTTCACGATTCATCAAAAGAATACGATAGGCCGTCGGAAAAAAATATTCGGGAAAAGCTGGATCGATGGCAGGATTTGAAATTTGGCGTGCTCTTTCATTGGGGATTATATTCTGTTCCC
>CAYUIY010000046.1:0-16931 GCA_964444915.1 uncultured Dysgonomonadaceae bacterium | reverse complement strand
GGCGGATTTCAGGTATTTTCGTTGTCCGACAACCGCAAACTCACCGAAGAAGGGGCCTTATTCCAATCGCATATCGACGGATCGAGGCATTTTTTCACACCCGAGAAAGTCATCGACATTCAACGCATCATCGGAGCAGATATCATCATGGCGTTTGATGAATGCACACCCGGAACAGCTGATTATACATACGCAAAAAAATCGTTGGAACTGACTGAACGCTGGCTCGATAGATGCATTGCCCGTTTTTGCGAAACCGAATGCCCCTATGGATATTCACAAACGCTTTTCCCCATTGTTCAAGGATGTGTATACCCCGATCTGCGTCGCCGTGCTGCCGAAAATGTTGCAGCAAAAGAAGCCGACGGGAATGCCATTGGCGGACTTGCCGTGGGCGAACCTGCCGAAAAAATGTACGAAATGATAGAGTTGGTGAATGAAATTCTTCCAACAGATAAACCTCGCTACCTTATGGGGGTCGGGACACCAGCCAACCTACTCGAAGCCATTGAACGTGGAGTGGATATGTTCGATTGCATTATACCCACGCACAACGGACGAAACGGTCAGATATTTACAAAAAACGGCATTATGAACATGCGCAACGAACGTTGGAAAAACGATTTTTCGCCACTTGACGAGAACGGAACATCGTTTGTTGATACATTATACAGCAAAGCTTACGTACGTCATCTTTTCAATACAAAAGAAATTCTAGGGCTGCAAATCGCATCGATTCATAATCTGGCTTTTTACCTTCAACTCATGCGTGAAGCGAGAGAACATATTATTGCAGGTGATTTTTCCCTATGGAAAAAAAACACCATAGAAAACGTGACAAGACGATTATAGACCAAAAAGGAAATGAATAAGCGTTTTAAATTAAAAATAATAGACAAATACATCATTAAAAAGTTTTTGGGGACATTTATTTTCATGATCGCCCTTATCCTTTCTATTGCGGTGGTTTTCGATATCAACGAAAGAATCGATAAATTCATGACAAACAATGCCCCTCTCAAAGAAATCGTTTTTGACTATTATCTCAACTTTATTCCCTACTATGCCAACCTGTTTAGTCCCTTGTTCGTTTTTTTAGCTGTCATTTTTTTTACATCGAAAATGGCCAATAATTCCGAAATTATTGCCATTCTTACCAACGGAATCAGCTTTAAACGAATGCTTCGCCCCTATATGATTTCGGCACTGATTATTGCTATTGTATCCTTTATTTTTGGTGGATATATTATACCACCGGCTAACAGAACCCGCATCGAATTTGAAGCCAAATATTTTGATCCGAAAAAACGAAAAGTGGGCGACCACGATATTCAGTTTATGGTTGCTCCCGGGACCATTGCCTATTTCGGTAATTTCGACCTTACCACCAATAGAGGCTACAATTTTTCTCTCGACAAATTTGATAGTCTTCAACTCGTTTCACGTCTCACGGCCCAATCCATTCAATATGATTCCAGCTATCATTGGACAATAAATAACTATCAGATACGTACCTTCGACGACTTATATGAGCACATTTCTACGGGAACAAGCATCGACACCATCATGCAGATTGTTCCCAATGATTTTATCATTGCCAAAACCGACCAGCAAATGATGACACTCCCCCAGCTCAGGCGATATATCAACAGTCAGAAAAAAAGAGGCATGGGAAATATTCAACCCTTTCAGATTGAATACCATTCACGTATTGCTTCTGTTCTTTCGGCCTTCATTCTCACTATTATCGGCGCATCCCTATCGGCTCGAAAAGTAAAGGGCGGCATGGGTCTCAACATTGGGATTGGCCTGCTGCTCAGTATGACTTATATTCTATTCATGACTATCAGTTCATCATTTGCCGTGTCGGGTGTAATGAGTCCTTTCATTGCAGCCTGGATACCTAATATTTTGTTCTCTGCAGTTGCCTTCTTCCTGTATCGCAGGGCGCCTAATTAAAAAAGAGAAGTAATTCAAACGTATTTCGATAAAAAAATTAATCACAACAAAATATAGAAACAATGAAAAAATATATTCTTTTTTTATTCGTTCTATTTACAGAGGCAATTATTTTAAATGCACAAACAAAATATCCACACGTAATTATAACGACCAATTACGGCGATATGAAAGTGATGTTATACGACGATACTCCCAATCACAGCGAATATTTCCTGAAATTAGTAAAACAGGGTTATTTTGACGGTACATTATTTCATCGTGTTATCAAAGACTTTATGATCCAAGGAGGGGCTCAGGACTCACGCAATGCACCTGCAGGTATCGCCATCGGATCGGGACGTACCGATATGGAGATGATGCCCGAAATCCGGCCGAACCATTATCACAAGAAAGGTGCACTGGCTGCTCCGCGAAGAGAAGACAAAGAAAATCCGCAAAAAAAATCGGATATGTCGCAATTCTATATCGTACAAGGAACAATATACACGCCGGGGAGACTGGATACGCTGGAAATGGCCGTAAACGTACCCATAAAAAACAAAATCATCCGTACCCACTACTCACCCCACAAAGAAGATTTGGCTCGATTGAAATCCACCGATCCTCATGCTTTTAATACCAAACTCGACTCTGTGCTTCACATCGTGGATTCGTTGTACGCAGCTGCTCCGGGAAAATTTTTCTTTTCCCCTGAACAAAAAACCGACTATTCCACCCACGGCGGTGTACACCATTTAGACGGAGAATACACCGTGTATGGAGAGGTAATTGAAGGATTGGAAGTAATCGATCGGATTGCGGGCCTTCCTACTGACACCAACGATCGCCCCAAAAATGATGCAAAGATTATCAGAGTATATATAGAACCTTAATTGATTTTTTATTCAATATTCTTTCTCACTTCAGTGAGAAAAGCCTTCATGCGATCACTATCTTTCCCTTCAATGATGAAAAGCAGCTCCTTGAGTTTTTCCCTGATCCTTTCCACCTGCTTTGGAGTATAGGGATTAAAGAGAATTTCGGTGAGCAGGAAATCGTCTTCCGACAAAAGTCCTTGAGCGATAGCCATATGTTTTTTAAAAGTCGTTCCCGGTGCATCTTGATGTTTCATCACCGAAGCAAATACCAAAGTAGAAGCAAAGGGAATTGAAAGCGAATAAGCAATGGTTTCGTCGTGCTGCTCAAACGTATATTCAAAAACATGAAGACGAAGACGGTGATACAAACGTCGAAAAAAGGCTTTCCCCTCTTCCCCCGACTCAGTGATAATGATAGCATTCTCCTTACTTAAATCGCTCAGACTGGCAAAGGTGGGGCCAAACATCGGATGAGTGGAAACAAAAGGGTGCCCCGTTTCTTCATAATATTCTTTCAGTCCGGTTTTCACTGATGCAATATCGCTCAAAATACAGGTTTCGGGAAGATAAGGCATCACATTGTTGAAAGCATCGATGGTGTATTTCAACGTAGCAGCATTGATTACTATTTCGGGTGCAAAATCCTCTATTTCTTTGGGATCAATCATCCGCAAAGTATTATAAGTAAAACGCAAACGTTTGGGATCGATATCGAATATAGCTACTTCGTGATCAAAACTCAACACATCGGCAAAAAATGATCCCATTTTGCCGGCCCCTAATATCAATATTTTCATATTTAGATTATAATATATTTTACTGATTTGATTGATTTGATTGATTTGATTGATTTTCCTTTTTAGCTTTCTCCATAATTACCAATTGCTGACGGACCGATTCTTCGTGTATGCTTTCGAGCACTTTTCGAATAAAATCTCCCGACATGTCCATCCGCTCAGCCTGTTCGGCGCGATCACGCAATATCTCGTCATAACGCATAGTTTGCAAAACGGGCATATCGTGTTCCAACTTGTAATGCCCTATTTCACGGGACACGCGCATGCGTTTTGACAACAAGTCCAGCAATTGATTATCGATTTCGTCAATTTGACGACGTAAAGTCGAAAGATCTTCGGTAGTCTGAACCGTATCGCGAATCACCAGCGAATGTAAAATCCCGTCCAGCTCTTCCGGCGTTACTTGCTGATCTTTATCACTCCACGCTTCATCGGGCAAACAGTGCGATTCAATGAACAGACCATTGTAATTCAAATCCATTGCCTGTTGGCTCAACGACTGAATCATACTTCGTTTTCCTCCCATATGGCTGGGATCGCAAAAAATGGGCAAATCGTGATAGCGCCTTTTGAGCTCAATAGGAATATGCCACTGGGGTACATTCCGATACACGTTTTTATCGGCCGAGCTAAATCCCCTGTGTATAGCGGCCAAACGGGTGATGCCGGCATTATACAAACGCTCGATAGCCCCTACCCATAACTCCACATCGGGATTGACCGGATTTTTAACCAGCACAGGGATATCCACCCCAATCAAGGTATTGGCAATTTCTTGCACAGCAAAAGGATTTGCCGTTGTACGTGCGCCAATCCATAGCATGTCTACACCGTATTTCAACGCTTCGTACACATGTTTTTCGGTAGCCACTTCGGTTATCGTGTACATCCCTGTTTCTTTTTTCACACGCTGCAGCCATTTCAATCCCGGACTGCCTACACCTTCAAAACCACCCGGCTTGGTACGAGGTTTCCATACTCCTGCCCGGAATATTTTTATTCCAATGGCAGCAAGTTGCCGCGCCGTAGTCATCACCTGCTCTTCGGTTTCGGCACTACACGGTCCGGCAACAACAAGCGGACGTTTATCGTCCATTCCCGGAAATAAAATCGATGAAAATTTCATGTTCACTTATTTTTTGTTGTTTTTTGTAGTCCTTTGTTTCCGACATAATCCGCAATACGTCTGTAAGCTTCCTGCATCCTTTCTGTTGATACACCCAACGAAATGCGAATATAACGCTCACCATTACTTCCAAAAATAAACCCCGGCGTAATAAACACATTCGCATGATAAAGAATATCGTTAATAAGCTCTTCACTGCCGGTTTCATTCTCGGCTATCTTTGCCCACAGAAACAGACCGGTTTGATCTTTATTGTACGTGCAGTTAAGCAGATCCATAATCTTTTCGGCTATCACCCGGCGCTCGGCATACAGTTTGTTCATCCGCGCATACCATTCCGGCGGGTTCGACAGCGCAGCAATGGTAGCCATCTGCATGGGTTTGAACTGCCCGCTGTCGATATTGCTCTTTTCCCTGAGTATCCATTTCACAAATTGCATATTCGAAGCCAACATTCCCATGCGCCATCCGGGCATATTATGAGCTTTACTCATCGAATTGAGTTCAATGCAGATATCTTTTGCACCCTCCACCGAGAGAATACTCATGGGACGATCGTTAAGGATGAAACTGTAAGGATTATCGTGACAAATAATGATCTGATGTTTTTTGCCGAAAGCAACCAATTTTTCGAAGAGTTCGCGCGAAGCATTGGCACCCGTAGGCATGTTGGGATAATTCACCCACATGAGCTTCACGCCCGACAAATCCATCTTTTCCAGCGCCTCGAAATCGGGCTGCCAATGATCGTTTTCCAGCAAGTCATAAGGGATAATGTTGGCACGCATCAGTGCCGATACCGACGTATAAGTAGGGTAGCCCGGATTGGGAACCAGCACACCGTCGCCCACATTAAGAAAAGTGAGTGAAATATGTAAGATGCCCTCTTTTGAGCCAATCAGCGGCAATATTTCTTCCGGCGAAAGCTCCACCCCGTAATATCTTTTATACCAATCGGCAAATGCCCGGCGCAATTCGGGAATACCCGTATAAGGTTGATAACCGTGCACATTGGGCTGGCGGACACTCTCGCACAGCGCGTCGATGGTTGCTTCAGAAGGCGGTTGATCGGGACTTCCCACCGCCAAATTAATCACATCCTTACCTTGCGCATTCATTTGAGCTACCTCGGCCAATTTTACCGAGAAATAATATTCCGAAATATTTTTAACATGCTCAGCAGGTTCTATCTGTTTCGACTTTTTCATATGCAGCATTATTGTTGTTAATATTCTGTTTATCTTCGCGATACTCTCCCAATATTTTCAGGTTGCCGGTTAAAGGCAAGATGGCATCGATAGATTGCTTGTAACGTTCGTAATCAGAAAAAGTAAGATCGATGTAAAACTGATATTCCCATTCGCGACCAATGATAGGCAACGATTGAATGCGGGTAAGATTGATACCGTAGAAAGACAATATTGTCAATACACGCGACAAACTTCCTTCGGTATGTGGAAGCACAAAAACAAGAGACGATTTATTGATATGATTGTCTTTTTGCACTTCGGGCAACATCTCTCTGTGTGCCAGAATAAGAAATCGGGTAAAATTCCGCTTGTTGGTTTCTATTCCGGAGGCCAACACCTGAAGGCCATACATCTCTGCCGCCAACGTACTGCAAATGGTGGCACATTCTTTTAGTCCTCTGTCATGGATTTCTTTAGCTGCCAATGCTGTATCGTCGTGCTCCACAATTTTCACGCCTGTCAACGTATTCAAATACCCCTGGCACTGCAAAAGTGCAATCGGGTGCGACATCACCTCTCTTATATCCTCCATCGATTGGCCGGGAAGTGCGGCCAACGAGTGCGAAATGCGCAATTTATACTCGCCGGCTATCTGCATATCGCTCATTTTCAATAAATCGTGATTGGGCAACAAGCTACCGGCAATTGTATTTTCTATTGCCATAACGCCGATGAGGGTGGAATCTTTTTTTGCTTCGATAAAAATATCACGAAACGTCAGACACGGAACAATTTCCAATTCTTCTCCATCGAAATATCTCCGCGCCGCTATTTCGTGATAAGAACCTTGCACCCCTTGAATGGCTACTTTTTTCATATTCTTCAAAAATTTCGTTTCCTGTCAAAAAAAAATCCCATCACTACTGACGGGATTTTACCTACTTTTTAATATATGTCTTATTTATTTATCCATTTTTTTGCACATAAAATCCCGTTTTACTTCTCAAAGTAAAAATAAAAGTAAAAAGGGTATGCAAAATGGATATATTTCATATCATCATCTGTTTTCTTACGAATTCTCACTGCAAATGTAATACATTTTTCAATAAAAAAAGATTTTTGCAAAAAAAATATGTATAATTTTTTCTGTAAATAGAAAAACCCCACTTCATCACCCCTTTTCAAAAAATTAAATGTCTGCCAAAAGAAAATCATACGTTAAAATATTTGTATATTTGCGATTTAAAAAATCCCTTAAATTCGTATGAATTATAAACCTTCTAAATAAATGCAACATGTTTAAAGACCATCCCAAAGGATTATTAGTATTAGCCCTTACCAATATGGGCGAAAGGTTTGGATACTACACTATGCTGGCTATCCTTACATTGTATATGCAAGCAAAATTCGGATTAACATCGGCTTCCACCAGCATGGTTTATGGATCTTTTCTCGCACTTGTTTATTTTTTACCCCTATTTGGAGGAGTTTTGGCAGACAAAGTGCTTGGTTACGGAAAAACCGTTCTGCTGGGTATTTTCGTGATGTTTGTCGGCTATCTCTTGCTAGCGGTTCCAATGGATAACAATGCTATTGGGCTGGCCGTAATGTTTGGTTCACTCATACTTATTGCGGTTGGGACCGGATTTTTCAAAGGCAATCTGCAAGCACTCCTCGGAAAATTGTATGATAACCCCAAATACAGTAAAAACAGGGACATTGCTTTTTCCATTTTTTATATGTTTATCAACATCGGTGCTTTCTTTGCACCAAGTGCAGCCAACTACATCAACAATGCCGTATTGCGATCATCCAATTTTACATACGATGCATCCATTCCTAAAAATTATGTTATTTTGAACGACGAAGCACAAGCTGTCGACAAAAATACATTTATCACACAATATCTCACCGCTGAAGAGCAACAACTTACCGGGAAAGAATTTGAAGCCGTACTCACTAAGGCAAAAAAAGAACATAAAGCTGTATTTACGGAAGAGATCGAGGAAGCTCTATTCCGATTGAAGGCAGCCGGCTTGCACCAATATACCCAGGCAGGAAAAATTGCCGACCCCGCCATGATGGTCACCACTCACGAGTACGAAATACTGCAAAGCCGCGATCCGGCAGATGCCGAAGAAAAAGCAGCCATCATAGCCAAGATACAGGCCATACATATTACCGATCCGGAATTAGGCGGAGGCCCCCACCCCGACGATTTTGCCCGCAATTTCGGGAAACGTTACGTAAACGAATCGCTCTCCATTTCGTATAATCTGGCATTTGGCGTGGCCTGCATCAGCCTTATTTTCTCTGTGCTGATATTTATGCTGTTTAAAGGAACCTGGAAAGCAGAAGATAAAACGGTAAAACAGAAAATAGAAGAATCAAAAGCTAACGGTAAAGAGATAAAAATCATGCCAAAAGAAGAAGTGAAAGAGCGTATGATAGCTTTGCTTCTGGTATTTTTCGTGGTGATATTCTTCTGGATGTCATTCCATCAAAATGGGCTCACCCTGACTTTCTTTGCGCGCGATTACACACAGAGCACTCTCCCTGTAACTTGGACATTGTTGTTCAGTCTGTTTCCTTTGTTATCTCTGATTGTATTTCTGTATGGTATCTACCTTTCTACCATTGGATTATTGGGAAGCAAACCCAATAAAAAGGTGGGGCTTCTACTAACGGTTGCAGGAATTGCAGGATTGGCAGGATATTATTTTGCCAATATAAAAGGTGTTGATGCAACAATCAAAATTACCCCACAAATATTCCAGCAATTCAATCCAATGTTTATCATCATCTTAACACCGCTTACCGTTGCACTCTTCAGCTATTTGGCAAATAAAAGAAAAGAGCCGTCGGCGCCACGAAAAATCGGCATCGGCATGTTTTTGGCAGCCATTGGATTTGCCATCATGCTAATCGGCTCCATCGGACTTCCTGCGCCCGCCGAAATTTCGGGAGTATCAGACAAATTGGTATCTCCATCCTGGTTGATAAGCACTTATTTCGTCTTAACCGTAGCCGAATTATTCCTCAGCCCAATGGGATTGTCGTTCGTATCCAAAGTGGCGCCTCCTCAATATAGCGGACTTATGCAGGGAGGTTGGCTGGCAGCAACAGCCATCGGCAATCTGCTTGTGGGCGTCATCGGCACATTCTGGGAAAAACTCCCCTTGGTCGGTTTCTGGAGCATCCTTATCATCTGTTGCGTAATCTCAGGCATTTTCATCTTTTCTGTTATGAAGAGACTCGAAAAAGCAACGGGAGACGCATAAGCAATCAAACACCAAAAGAGAATACAACGAGAGTGCCTGAAAGCATTTTACGGCACTCTCGTTTATTTTTTTTAAAACCCTGTTTGGTAAAATACTGTTTCCCAATTTGTTTGTATGAGGAACGAAATAGATATTAAAATCCGATAACCTTTTTCGTCTTGACATCTGAATTTCCGACGACAGCGAATCAATATTTTTCCGGCAGTCGGAAAACCCGAAGACGCAAATTTTTTCTATTTCTTCCTTTCTGAAAACCAGAAATCGGAAATTCAATTCATTTCAATGTTTCTGAAAATCCGACGAGAGTAAATCAACTAATTTCTTCCTTTCTGAAAACCAGAAATCACAAAATTAAATCTCTTTGTTCGCTTCTGAAAATCCGACGGGGGGGGCAATTCAAACCATTTCATGCTTTTCGGAAACCTGACGCAAGTGGTTCAAAAAATTTCTTTGTATTTTTATCCGGGTTTTTATTCAATATTCATGACTTTCGATTCTTTTCCGCCGGCTAAAATCCAACATCCGTGAAGTATCTTTATTCCCAAGAAATACAAATACAGTCTTCAACTTCCTTCTTTTTCTTTCCAAAAATACCTGTTTTTTTGAGTATATTTGTCCCAAACAACATCACAAAAATATTACTTATCTGAAATGCAATCATTTGTACATTTACACGTTCACTCACAATATTCCCTACTTGATGGACAAGCCAGTATTCAACGTCTGGTGGATAAAGCCATCGGTGACGGAATGAGAGGCATGGCTCTCACCGATCACGGAGTAATGTACGGTATTAAGGAGTTCATCAACTACGTAACCAAAAAGAATGCTCTACTAAATGCCGAAATCAAAAAACTAGAAAAAAAGATTGAAGAGGCACAAAAACAAAACGATTCCGAAAAGGAGAACAAACTTCAAAATCAACTTGCAGATATCCAACAAAAATTGTTTAAACCCATTATCGGCTGCGAGTGTTATGTTTCACGGCGTAATCGTTTTTCACAAAACGACAAAATCGATTCGAGCGGATGGCATCTCGTCGTATTGGCAAAAAATTTCACAGGTTATAAACACCTCATCAAGATGGTATCCAAAAGCTGGACAGAAGGATTTTATTATCGTCCACGCATCGATAAAGAACTCTTGGAACAATATCACGAGGGATTAATTGTATTATCGGCCTGTCTGGGTGGCGAAATTCCCCAAAAGATAACTGAAGGTCAAATCGAGGAAGCTGAGGAAGCCGCACGCTGGTATAAAAACCTTTTCGGCAACGATTTTTACTTGGAGCTGCAACGTCACAAAACCGACCGCACCGATGCCGATCAAACGACTTACCCCAAACAAGAAAAAGTAAACAAAGAATTACTTCGCATAGCCCAAAAATACAACATAAAAGTTGTTGCTACCAACGATGTTCATTTTGTAAATGAAGAAGATGCTGAAGCACACGACCGATTGATCTGCCTGAGTACGGGAAAAGATTTTGACGATCCCAACCGCATGCGCTATACTAAACAAGAATGGCTGAAAACGACGTCAGAAATGAACTTTCTTTTTTCGGATGTTCCATTCGCTTTGACAAATACCCTTGAAATTCTCGATAAAGTGGAATTCTATTCCATTGATCATGAACCGCTCATGCCTTTCTTCCCTATTGATCCGGTATTCGGTACAGAAGAAATTTACAAAACACGTTATACGCGCGAAGCCTTAATAGAAGAATTCGGAAAAAAAGCATTCAATCGCTTGGGTGGCTACGACAAAGTGATCCGCATTAAACTCGAAGCAGACTATTTGACACACCTCACAAAAATTGGAGCACAGAAACGATACGGCGAACCACTTTCAAAAGAAATAAAAGAACGATTGAAATATGAATTGGAAACAATAAAGAGCATGGGATTTCCCGGGTATTTTCTCATTGTGCAAGATTTCATCAATGCAGCCAGACAAATGGATGTGGCTGTAGGTCCGGGACGGGGTTCGGCAGCAGGTTCTGCCGTTGCTTACTGCTTAGGAATTACCAATATTGACCCATTGAAATACGATTTGCTGTTTGAGCGTTTTCTCAATCCCGACCGAATTTCAATGCCCGATATCGACATCGATTTCGATGACGAAGGTCGCAGCAAAGTATTGCGATGGGTTACCGAAAAATATGGTGCCGACAGAGTAGCCCATATCATCACCTACGGCACAATGGCTACCAAAATGTCTATCCGCGACGTAGCCCGTGTACACAAACTGCCTTTGTCGGAAGCCGACCGCCTGGCAAAACTCGTTCCCGACCGAATTCCCAATGTAAAGAAAGTCACCCTGCGTGAAGCTATCAACTACGTACCCGAACTTCAAGAGGCAGCCAACAGCACCGATCCGCTTGTTAGAGATACCCTGCGGTATGCCGAAATGCTCGAAGGCAATGTTCGAAGCACAGGTGTACATGCCTGTGGCATAATCATCGGACAAACCGATATTTCGGACATTGTACCCATATGCACGGCCGACGATAAAGACTCAAAAGAAAAGTTGCTAGTTACCCAATACGAAGGTTCTGTAATTGAAGAAACCGGTCTCATTAAAATGGACTTCTTGGGTTTGACCACACTTTCCATTATCAAAGATGCACTCGCCAATATCGAATTTACGGAAGGTGTCAAAATCGACATCAATGCCATTGATTTGAACGACCCCAAAACCTACCAACTGTACAGCGAGGGCAGAACCACGGGAACGTTTCAGTTCGAATCGGCAGGAATGCAAAAATACCTGAAAGAATTGCATCCCACCAAATTCGAAGACCTTATTGCCATGAATGCCTTGTATCGACCGGGCCCTATGGACTATATTCCTTCGTTCATCGCCCGCAAACATGGCCGCGAAGAGATCACTTACGACATCCCTGTCATGGAAAAATACTTAAACGAAACATATGGTATTACCGTTTATCAGGAGCAGGTGATGCTTTTGTCGCGACTGTTGGCAGGATTCACCCGGGGCCAATCGGATGAGTTACGCAAAGCAATGGGAAAAAAACTCATCGACAAAATGGTGACATTGAAAGAAAAATTCATCGATGGAGGGAAAAAAAATGGTCATGACGAAAAAATACTGAACAAAATATGGTCCGATTGGGAAAGATTTGCATCGTACGCCTTCAACAAGTCGCATGCTGTATGCTATTCGCTGATTGCCTATCAGACGGCATGGTTGAAAGCCAATTACCCATCGGAATACATGGCATCTGTATTGTCCAACAACCTCAACAACCTGTCGGAAATCACCAAATTTATGGACGAATGCAAGGCGATGGGTATTAATGTATTGAGTCCCGACGTAAACGAGTCGCTCCTTAAATTCTCCGTAAATAAAAACGGCGACATCCGCTTTGGGTTGGCTGCCATAAAAAGTGTAGGACAAAGTGCCGCCCAAAATATTATTGATGAACGTATGCAAAACGGCCCATTTAAGGATATTTTCGATTTTGTGGAACGCGTCAACCTGAGTTCGTGCAACAAAAAAACTATCGAAGCCCTTGCTCTTTCCGGTGCATTCGACTCGTTGCCCGGCATCACGCGAGAGCAGTTTTTAGGTATTAACAGCAAAGGTGAAGAATTTCTGGATTCACTGATACGATACGGGAACAAATATCAGCTTGACAAACAAACAACCATAAATTCGTTATTTGCGGACGACAGCTCGTTCCAAATTGCTCATCCCGAAATACCAAAAGTTGAAAAATGGAGCGATTTGGAACGTCTTAACAAAGAGCGTGATTTGATCGGCATTTATCTATCAGCTCATCCACTGGACGATTACGCATGTATACTCGATTACGTGTGTACAGCCAATACCGTAAAATTGAACAACCTGCAAACACTAAACGGTAAAGAAATATCATTTGGAGGGATCATCACCAATGTACGCGAAGGGCAAACACGCAGAGGATCGCCTTACACGATATTCAAATTGGAAGATTACGTGGGAAGCATCGAGATAGCGCTCTTCGGAGAAGATAGCGTTAACTACGGCCGTTTTGCGAGAGTGGGCCTGGCGGTTTACATTACCTCAAAAGTGCAACCTAAACGGTATCGCCCGGAAGAGCTCGAAATAAAAATAAATTCGATAAGTTTACTTTCGGATGTCAAGGACAAATTAATATCGAAAATAACGCTTCAAATTCCTCTTTCCGAAATAAACGAGGAAACGGTAACCGAATTATCGGCATTGTTAAAAAACAATTCCGGAAATTCGTTGTTATATTTCCAAATAATCGGTGAAAATCCACATATGAACATTCACCTTTTTTCGCGACCAATGCGCGTCGGAGTCAATAAACATGTTATTGACTATCTAAAAAATAATTTATCTATTAACTTCAAAATTAATTAATTATTTAAACAAAATGAGTAAGGTTCTTCAAATTACAGATGCAACACTCGACGAAGTGTTAAATACAGATAAACCGGTTGTAATCGATTTCTGGGCCGAATGGTGTGGGCCATGCAGAATGGTGGGTCCCATTATCGAACAATTGGCAGAAGAATACAAAGACAAAATTATTGTTGGTAAAGTAGATGTCGACGAAAACAACGAAGCAACAACAAAATACGGTATCCGCAATATTCCTACTATACTTTTTATCAAAAATGGACAAGTAGTAGATAAAATAGTGGGTGCTGCCGATAAACGCTTTTTTGTCGATAAAATCAACAAGTTACTATAACATAGAAAAAACAACAATTGGATAGCCACCAAATGTTTGGGAAATGGTCAAAAAAACATTACTTTTGCGCTACATTAAGGCACGGTAGTTCAATGGATAGAATAGAAGTTTCCTAAACTTTTGATCCGGGTTCGATTCCCGGCCGGGCCTCAATCAAAATGCAGTACATTATAAAACAATGTATTGCATTTTTTATATACCTATGTACTTCTATCCCCATGCATTATGGAAAATCAAAAATCAAATAAGACACGAATTCATGGGAATATTTTGCCGAAAGTCGTGAATTTTTTTTTATTTTTGAGAATCAATCTTCCCTTCTTTATTGAAGATTTATTGAAGAAGATCAACATCAAACAAATAATTGATCCTTATATTACTGAAATTCAAGACAAAAATACATATTACCCTCATCTTTAAATTCAATTTTAAAAACACAAAGTTAAAATGACAAAACGCGAAAAATATTCATGGATCTATTGGCTCTGTGTATTGCTGTTATTCATAGGATTACAATGGTTGTTATTCCCAAATACACAAGGTCCAAAAGAATTCACTTATAGTGAATTTCTTGACTCGGTTCATGCAGGCAAAGTCCAAAAAGTTGTTTTCCTTCCGGAAAAAATAATTGGCTATCTCAGCACCGAAGACACTATTCAGGGAAATATCACTCAAGCACCTACCGCACCATGGAGAGTACGGATTCCCGGTATTGAACAACAGGTACAAAAGCAATTCGTGGTCAATCGCATACCCAACATGAACGAAGAATACCTTCTGTTGGAACTCCGGGAATACGGTGTAAATTTTAAAGGTCATTTTGAAGATAAAACATTACAAAATTTCTTTCTGAATTGGATTCTTCCTTTCATTTTTCTCCTGGCTCTCTGGGGATATATATTCAGACGAATGGGAACAAAACACCCCATGTTGGAAATTGGGAAAAACAAAGCCCGCATTATTGCTGAAAAGCCCGAAAATCCAATTACTTTTAAAGATGTGGCCGGTATAGACGAAGCAGTGGAAGAGGTGAAGGAAATAGTTGATTTTCTGAAAAACCCCTCAAAATATACTCGTTTAGGAGGAAAACTTCCAAAAGGAGTTTTACTGGTAGGCCCTCCGGGAACAGGAAAGACGCTATTGGCTAAAGCTGTTGCAGGCGAAGCAGGCGTTCCGTTCTTCAGTATGAGCGGATCCGATTTTGTAGAAATGTTTGTGGGCGTAGGAGCAGCAAGAGTGCGCGATCTTTTCAATGAAGCCAAAGCCCATGCTCCCTGTATTATTTTTATCGACGAGATTGATGCTATCGGGAAAAGAAGAGCAGCGGGTGTATATGGAGGAGGATACGATGAACGCGAAAACACCTTGAATCAACTCCTTGTAGAAATGGATGGTTTTGATTCAAGTGTGGGGGTAATTATCATGGGGGCAACCAACCGTCCCGATGTTCTCGATCCGGCACTCTTAAGGCCGGGCCGTTTTGATCGTCAGATCGTGGTTGATAAGCCCGATATGAAAGGACGCGAAGATATTTTCAGAGTGCACACTAAAAATATCAAACTGGGACCGGATGTCAATCTGAAACGATTGGCTGCTCAAACACCGGGCTTTGCAGGTGCCGAAATAGCCAACATATGTAACGAAGCCGCCCTTCTTGCTGTAAGAAAAAACAAAGATGCCGTTACAATGGAAGATTTTGAGGAGGCTATTGAACGGGTAATTGCAGGTTTAGAAAAAAAGAACAAACTAATAAACGAAAAAGAACGACAAATAGTGGCTTATCATGAGAGTGGTCATGCCATAGTAGGCTACTTTACTCCCGGAGCCGATGAGGTGCAAAAAGTCTCCATTGTTCCTCGAGGAATCGGAGCGTTGGGATACACAATGCAAATGCCGTTGGAAGATCGTTATCTGATGACCGAAAGCGAGCTGAAAGGCAAAATAAAAGGGCTGTTAGGAGGCCGTGCAGCGGAAGAAATCGTATTTGGAGAAGTATCCACGGGAGCTTCCAACGATTTGGAACGAGCTACCCAATTGGCCCGAAACATGATTGTAGTTTACGGAATGAGCAAAAAATTACCTAATATTTCATTGGTAAACAAATCGGATCCCGGTTTCTTGGGTTATGGACCCGAAATTGAACGACGCTCAGAGTATATCGAACAAATGATTGATGAGGAGATAACCGAAATCATTAATTCCTGCTACAAAGAAGCCAAAGAATTACTTTATGAAAAGAGAGACCTATTGGATAAAATGGCAGCTATTCTTCTTGAAAAAGAAGTAATCAATTACGACGAAATCAGAGAAATATTAGGCGATAAACAAAATTAATTGTTCCATTAAAGTTATCGAAAAGAGTTTGTTTTTTTCTTCAAAAAAAGATGACAACTTGTCAACCGACAAATAAAAGAAAGAACAAAAAAATATCCGTTATCGAAAAAATTATAGTATCTTTACGAGATAAAAGGATAATTTTTTTGTTTAAAAAACAACATCGCTATCGCTATTGTCGTTAAACATGAGCGTAAAGTTGTTCTCCCATTTAGGGAATATACTTTTGGTTTTTCGAGAGAAAGAAAAAAACGATATAAATGACTTACAAATGGAATTATTTAACCCTTACACACGACCAAAAAAATAAGAAAAATGAATTAGCGCAAGAATTTAACATCGACCCCGTACTCGCAGAGCTGCTTTTACAGAGAGGAATATCAACAAAAGAAGAAGCTTACAAGTTTTTTCATCCTTCGTTAGGCGACTTGCATGATCCTTTTTTGTTGCCCGACATGGAAACAGCGGTCAAACGCATTGAAAGAGCTATTGGAAACAAGGAAAGAATTTTGATTTACGGAGATTACGATGTGGATGGCACAACAGCCGTTTCACTGGTTTATAAGTTTTTGCGCAGAATAACGAATAATATCGATTATTATATTCCGGACAGGTACGATGAAGGGTACGGCATATCGTTTCAAGGAATCGATTATGC
>CAYUIY010000045.1:0-17832 GCA_964444915.1 uncultured Dysgonomonadaceae bacterium | reverse complement strand
TGAACACACAATGAAAAAGTTATTTGCAATTTTAGCAATTCTCGGCGTAATGTCGATAGGATTGCCATCGGTTCTTTTAGCGCAAGATTCTCCTGCTGTTGAAGATTCTGTTGCTCAAAGTGAACAAGTAGCGGCAGAGCCAGTCGAAAGCGAAGTGGCACCTGTTGTTGAAGAAACTTCTTCCGGCGGTTTGCATCAAGCTCTTAAAATTAAGTTTATCGAAGGTGGTGTACCTTTTATGACCCCTATTGCACTGGTATTTATTCTAGGTTTGGCTTTTGCTCTTGAAAGAATTATCTATTTAAGTTTGGCAGATGTTGATTCTCAGGCTTTTCTCAAAAAAATAGGAGAGGCTCTCAGTAATGGCGATGTAGAAGGCGCAAAAGATATCGCTCGTGAAACCAGAGGCCCAATCGCTTCTATTGTTTATCAAGGGTTGCTCCGTCTTGAAGAGGGACCGGATGTGGTGGAACGTTCCATTGTATCGTATGGTGGTGTACAGAGTGGTTTATTGGAAAGAAATTTGTCGTGGATTACTTTGTTTATTGCTATTGCTCCTTCTCTTGGATTCTTGGGAACGGTTGTGGGTATGGTTCAAGCATTCGATGATATTCAAAGAGCAGGTGATATCAGCCCGACAATTGTTGCTGCAGGTATGAAGGTGGCCTTGATCACGACGGTGTTTGGTCTTATCGTTGCCATTATTCTTCAGGTTTTTTATAATTATCTTCTGAATAAGCTGGAAGGTATTCTTAATAGAATGGAAGATGCGTCTATCACTTTCCTTGATCAAGTGATCAAATACAATGTTAAATATAAAAAATTGTAATTTACCATGGCTGTAACAAAAATACATAAAACTTCCAGAATGGTATTGTATGCCGTTGTGGGGATTACTATTTTGGTATTGGCGGTATTCTTTTTTGGAGGTGAAGTCCCTGTTGAGCAGCGTTTGGTGCCTACTATTTCAGAACCTAAATTTACCGATGCATTGTTGTATTGGGTTTATGCTTTGTTGGCGATTTCGGTATTGGTAATGTTGGCATTCGCCGTTTCCGATTTCATTTCGTCATGGAAGGTTAATCCCAAAAGAGCTTTTAAGTCGTTTTTAGTGGTTTTGGCATTTGCTGCAATGTTGATTATTACTTTCATATTGGGCGATGGTACACCTTTGAATATTGTGGGTTACACGGGGTCGGACAACGTTCCTATTGTGTTGAAATTTACCGACATGTGGTTGTATAGTATATACATCATGTTGGTACTCGCTGTTTTGGCGATGATTTTTTCACCCTTGTTGAAAAGAAAGTCTAATTAACACGTAAGATCCCTTTGATGGGAATTTAGAAAGGTAAAAGAAATTATGGCAAAGAAGAAAAAAAGAAAAGTTCCGAATCTTAATTCAAGTTCGATGGCGGACGTATCTTTTCTTTTGCTTACTTTCTTTCTTATGACTTCTTCAATGGATACTGATAGTGGATTGGCGCGTCGTTTGCCTCCTCCTCCTCAAAGCGAGGAACAGCTCCAGAAAATGGATGTTCAGAGAAGAAACCTCATGGTGGTATTGGTAAACTATCAAAACCAGATTATGGTTAGAACCCAAGCTGGTGATGAGTGGTACAACAATATAGCCGAGATGGAAGGAAGGGGAGGAAAAGTAAGATTGAAAGATAAAGTAAAAGAATTTGTATTGAACCCGAATAATCGTCCCGACTTGCCGGAACTGATTGAAGAGGACTTTGGGCCTCCAATTGGGAAAGTTTTGGTTACTTCAGATCACGTAATATCATTGCAAAATGATGCTACCACAAGTTATAAAGCTTATATTGCTGTTCAAAACGAGTTGGTAAAGGCATACAATGAATTGCGAGAAGAAGCTGCCAAAAAATATTTTGGAAAATCGTATAAAGAGTTGCTTCCCGAACAACAGGAACAGATCAATAAAATGTATCCGCAACGCATTTCGGAGGCAGAACCTAAAGATTATAAAGTAGGAGGAGGTGAAAAATAATGGGAAAATTTAGTAAATCAGCTGATACCCGTTCGGTTCCGGAATTAAACACTGCCTCAATGCCGGATTTGGTTTTTGCTATTTTGTTTTTCTTTATGGTAACTGTATCCATGCGTTCTGAAACATTGATTGTAAGATATACGTTGCCTACTGCATCGGAAGCTCAGAAACTAGAGAAAAAATCACTGGTAACTTACATTAATATTGGGATTCCTCTAGATCCACGTTTAGGAACTGGAACCCGGATGCAGTTAAATGATAAATTGGCAGAGATTAGTGATATACAAGAATATATTGCACAAGAACGAGAACGACTTAGTGAAGCCGATCGGCAGTTTATGACAGTTTCAATTAAAGCTGACGAAAACACAAAGATGAAGTATATCAGCGATGTAAAACAGGCATTAAGGAAAGCGTACGCACTCAAAATTAGTTATTCGTCACGAAAAGGAGAAAACTGATAATTTTTGAGTGAAAATATAATTTAAAACCGGATTATTAAGTGATAATCCGGTTTTTTTATATTAAAATATTTTACGGATTTCCTTGTTGAATCCATTTCATCACATTAGCCGGAGGACGTTGTTCAAGTAATTCTTTTTTCATGAAATCCATATAAGGCATAACATGATGAAAAAATTGGAAATATCCTTCACACAAATAGTTGAGTCCCTTTTCGCCGTATTTATCGGTCATAAAACGATTTTTGGGACATTCGCCATAACAGGCAAAAAGTACGTCGCATTCTCTGCACTGACGGGGAAGTTTGTCAAATTTATCGTTTCCGAATTTTAATTGTTTTTCTGAATACATCATGCTTGCCAATGGTTTTGTATAAATATTTCCGAGTTTGTATTCCGGGAAAACAAAATGATCGCATGAGTAAACATCGCCGTTAAATTCCATCACACCTGCATGCCCGCAGGTTTTGGCCATTGTACATACGCCGGGTTGTTCTCCTACCCAATTGGCAAGGGTTGAATCAAAGATTTGAACGAATATTTTTCCCACGTCTTTTTTGACCCACTCATCAAAAATGGCACATAAAAAATTTCCCCATTGTTGTGGGGTAACGCTAAAGGGTGCTAAGGCGGCATTTTTTTCTGAAACAGTCGCGAGCGCAGGATTGGCTTGTGCGCCGGTTAGTCTTTCTACAATGGGTGTAAACTGAAGAAATTGGCATCCGATCTCTTTAAAGAAACGGTAAAAATCCAGAGGATAGTCGGCATTATAATCGTTTACAACCGCCATGCAGTTAAAATCTACTTCGTGTTTTTTTAAAAGTTCGATACCCTGCATTACTTTTCGGAATGTTGGTCTATCCATTTTATCGCGACGATATTCGTCATGAAATTCCTGAGGCCCATCAATGGATATCCCCACAAGAAAATTGTTTTCTTTAAAAAAAGCACACCATTCATCGGTAAGCAATGTTCCGTTGGTTTGTATGGAGTTGTCGATTTGTCTGCCTTGGGCATATTTTTTTTGTAATTTCAATGCCTTCTTATAGAAAGAAAGTGGCCTCATTAGCGGCTCTCCCCCATGCCATGTGAAAAGTACCTGAGGCATGGTTTGCGATTCTAGGTATTCTCGGATAAACCGTTCAAGCAATTCGTCACTCATTACATGACTTTTGTTTTGAATATAGAATTTCGATTTTTCCAAATAATAACAATAATCGCACGCTAAGTTACAAAGTGAACCCACCGGCTTCAACATTACATATAATGGTTTGGCAAATGGAGCATAAATGGACATATGAATACAATATTTATTGCAAAAATACGTATTTTGGATGAGTATATCTATGAGTTTTTGCATTCTATTCTTGGTTTGGCTGTTTAGAACACTGAGTTCAAAATTAGAAGTGCAACATTCCGGCTGATTGTTTTGGTGTCGCGGCAATTTTTTCCACTCCCTTATAGGCCCCCAATTTAACGTTGTCGCAAATTTTTCTTCGCCACCACACATTTGTTTTAAGGTTGAAGAAAATTTTTACTCCTGTCGAAACCGTTTTTTGTGTTGTACCGATATTTTCATGCCGTTCTCACTTCTGCTCTAGGGCTAAACCGATATTTTCCTCCTTTTCTGGCCTTAATTTTAAGGTTCTGCCACGGTTTTGCTCCAATTTCGACAACATAATTTAATAACTGCTGCCGTACTGCTTAAATTATGTTGTCATAATTAGTGCAGAACGGCGGTTTTGTTCATTTTATGATATCATAATTTAACCACAACGTCCGTAAACCTTAAATCATGTTATTGAAATTGGAGCAAAACGGACGTTTTATGCTTTTCTCGATATCGTTATCCGACAAAAACGGGCGTGAATTTCAAAGCATATTATCAAAATCGGGACAGAACAAACGCTGAATTCCTTTCCCGGCATCATTATCCGACTGAAAAAGGCGTAAATCTTGCGTCATGCTATTCAAATCGCAGCAAAACGAGCGTCCTGCACCTTTCGAATTATCAATTTTTAACTCAATCAGGGATTTAATGTTTTTTATATTGTCGGGAACAAGCCGAATAACCGGAAGCGCACAATAGTCGGCCGCCTTCTTTGCTTACGTAAACGAAATCGCAAAACGAAACACTCCGATCGGCACGCGTTGACTCTACAGTAACGTTATGTGTTCCGTATTTTACGAAGGTTATAACAAAAACTATTATCTTTGTTGCGTTACTTCTTCACTAGATTTTCGAGGTAAGTTCACACCATATGGGTAATTTTTTCCATCGACATACGATTAAAACGGTAATTGCTCCTGCATACAACACAAATTGTACTATTTTGGAGTTTGTGAATAAACTATCCGAAATATTTGATCAACAAGGAGAACTTGTTTATCATGGCCGTAATACTTTAAAAAGGTTCAAGTTGGATAGCTATGATATTATCGTAAAAAAATTTGCAATACCCGATTTCATTAATAGGATTGTTTACGGCACATTTCGAAAATCCAAAGCCGAACGTTCTTTTATAAATAGTTGTGAAATTATCAGGAGGGGATTTAATTCCCCCGCGCCAATAGCTTATATTGAAGAATATAGGTATGGGAAATTAACCGATAGCTACTATATTTGCGAATACATGGAAGGGTTTAACAGCATGCGCCCTTATTTAGACGGCATTGAAAAAAATGATGCGCTATTGACGGCTTTTTCCCAATATACTGCAGAACTTCATTGTGCGGGGATTTTTCATAAAGATTACAGTCCCGGTAATATTTTGTGGAATTACGATGAGAATTCAGATAAATATGCATTTTACCTGGTGGATACCAATAGAATGAAGTTTATAGAGTATGATAAAAGGTATCTAAAAAATTTATCGCGATTGAGTTTTTCTTTTGATGTGTCTATGTTTATTGCAAAAGAATACGTTGCTTATATGCGAACGGAAAAACATATGCCAATGACAAACAAAACGGTTGAAAAGATAAATGAATATGCCGATCGTTTTTTTCTTCGCAAGGCTTATAAATATGCATTACGAAATATTTTGAAACAACCTTTTCCATTAAGCATAAGAGGATTATGGGATACGGGTTGTTTTTTTATATGTAAAAATTTAAAATTGTGCAAGAAGTTGTCGAAAAGTGTTGCTGATAATCTTTTTTCGATAGAAAATAATATTTATATTCGCTATATCTATGAACACGATACGCGAAAAGTGCTTGTTAGAAGATATAATTATGGAGAGATATCAAAAAAATAGGGTAAGCTTACTATATCGCGCCGCTACAACCAGATACCCTTGCTTCGATCAAGACCTGGGGGATTCTCCGGGAGCTGGCCGTATAGGACTTACCCTAATGCAAAGGTACACCTTTTTCTCAAAATTCCAAAATCGAAATACAATTTAATTAGCTATTATTAAAAATCTTCACAATGAATAGAAAAGTAGTAGACAGATTTATTAAATATGCCAAAATCGATACTCAATCTGACGAGAACAGTGATCAGACACCGAGTACGCTAAAACAGTTTAATCTGGCAAAAGAAATCGAAAGAGAACTGATTGAAATGGGGATGACTGACGTTTCGCTAGATAACAATTGTTATTTGATGGCAACATTGCCGGCAAATACCGATGAACATGTTCCGACTATTGGGTTTATTGCTCATCTGGATACAAGTCCCGATATGAGCGGCGAAAATGTAAGACCACGTATTGTTCAACAATACGATGGAGAGGATATTTTGCTTAACGAGGAGCAAAATATTGTTCTTTCGCCTAACGATTTTCCTGAATTATTGAATTATGTGGGTGAAGATTTGATTGTTACCGATGGTACCACATTGCTGGGTGCTGACGATAAGGCGGGTATTGCTGAAATAGTAACTGCCATGCAATATTTTATCGATCATCCTGAAATTAAACATGGCAAAGTGCGAGTGGCGTTTACGCCCGATGAAGAAATTGGTCGTGGAGCCGATAAATTTGATGTGCAAAAATTTGGCGCCGAGTGGGGGTATACTGTTGATGGAGGAGAAATTGGCGAACTTGAATATGAGAATTTTAATGCTGCTTCGGCAAAAGTTACAATTCAAGGACGGAATGTGCATCCCGGATACGCCAAAAACAAAATGATCAATGCGTTGTTTGTGGCTAACGAATTGATAAATATGCTGCCTGCAAATGAACGCCCCGAATTTACAGAAGGGTATGAGGGCTTTTTCCATTTGATTTCTTTCAATGGAACAGTGGACGAGGCTGTGCTGTCGTTTATTATTCGCGATCACGATCGCAGTAAGTTTGAAAAGCGCAAAAAAATCCTGCAGGAGGCGGTGAATTTCCTGAATGAACGTTATTCAAATCGTTTGCAACTCGAATTGCGCGATCAGTATTACAACATGCGCGAAAAAATAGAACCTGTAAAGCATGTTGTCGAGCATGCTCTTCGTGCCATGCAAAAGGTTGAGGTAATACCTAAGGTGAAGCCTATTCGCGGAGGTACAGATGGAGCACGTTTGTCGTTTATGGGATTGCCTTGTCCTAATATCTTCACAGGTGGACTTAATTTTCACAGCAGATATGAATTTATCCCCATTCGCTCAATGGAAAAAGCGACGCAAGTAATTGAAAAAATCATAGAAACAGTTGCTGAAGAATCATAATTAACATTATACGAATATGAAAAAAACACCTTTCACGGATTTGCATATTGCGCTAGGCGCAAAAATGCACGAATTTGCGGGATACAACATGCCTATCGAGTATTCCGGAATTATTGATGAACATTTGACGGTAGTGAATGCGGTAGGCGTTTTTGATGTGTCGCATATGGGTGAGTTTTGGGTAAAAGGACCAAAAGCTGCCGAGTTTGTTCAACGAATAAGCACAAACGATATTTTTGCAGCAGGTGTTGGAAAAGCGCAATACAACTGCATGTTGAATGAAAACGGAGGTATCATCGATGATCTTTTGGTGTATCATTACGAAGACCAAAAATACATGATGGTGGTCAATGCAGCTAATATTGAAAAAGATTGGGATTGGTGTCAGAAACAAAATACAATGGGGGCAGAACTCGAAAATGCATCCGATCACATGGCACAATTGGCCATACAAGGACCGAAAGCCGAGGATACGTTGCAGAAACTTACCGATATCGATCTTTCGGCCATCCCTTATTATTCTTTTGTTACCGGGAAAATTGCCGAAGTGGACAATGTGATTATTTCAAATACGGGATATACCGGTGCGGGTGGTTTTGAGCTCTATTTCTATCCTGAATTTGGGAGACAGATATGGGATGCTATTTTTGATGCCGGGAGAGAATTCGGAATAAAACCTGCCGGCTTGGGGGCCAGAGATACGCTGCGTTTGGAAATGGGTTTTTGCCTTTACGGGAATGAGCTTGATGAAACAACTACTCCTCTTCAGGCTGGATTGGGATGGATTACCAAATTTGTAGATGGCAATGATTTTATTGGGCGCAAAGCGCTCGAAGCAGAAAAAGCAGCCGGCGTGACACGTAAATTGTGCGGTTTTACCATGATTGATAAGGGAATTCCGCGCCAAGGTTATGAAATTCTGAATGAGAATCACGAAAAAATAGGACAGGTCACTTCCGGCACCATTTCGCCTGTGTTGAAAGTCGGCATCGGCTTGGGATACGTAAAACCCGAATATGCTAAGCCCGGAACACCCATTTACATCAAGATCCGTAACAAACCTGTTAAAGCAGAAGTTGTTAAGCCTCCTTTCAGGAAGTAATTTTTCGGCATAAATTGTTGGGCTATTTTTTTATGTCATGTTTATACTGCTTATATTGCAATATAAAACATATTGTTGTGAATCGTAGACATTAAGCATATCGACAAAACGAAAAACGCTAAGGTTTTTACAAAGCCTTAGCGTTTATTATTTGTGCCCAGAGCCGGGATCGAACCGGCATGGAGGTGAGTCCACTGGTGTTTGAGACCAGCGCGTCTACCAATTCCGCCATCTGGGCTTATCGTGAAATGATCGGATGCAAAAGTACATATATTTTTGGTAAATAAAAACTCTTTTCTCTATTTTTTTGAAGTGAACGGCTTTGTAAATCTATTTTTATTCTCTACCTTTAGAGCATGAAAGGATGCGAGGATAAAAGGAGTTGCAAAAATTTTAACACGAGAACTCCGTGAATTTTTTGAAATAAACAAAATCAATATAGGGTATTAATTTTTTAACATTGATGATGAGAAACAACAATTATTGTGTAATTATGAGCGGAGGCGTGGGAAGTCGCTTCTGGCCTTTTAGTAAAGAACAAAAGCCCAAACAGTTTTTGGACTTTTTTGGAACAGGAAGATCATTATTGCAAAGTACTTTTGATCGATTTAAAAAGATCGTTCCTGTAGAGAATATTTTTATCGTAACTAACGATGCGTATGCCGAAATTACACGGCAACAGCTACCTGAATTGTCAGATAGTCAGATACTAAAAGAGCCAATGAGACGGAATACAGCGCCTTGTGTTGCTTTTGCGTGTTATCGGATCAGAGCGATTGACCCGAATGCCAATATCGTGGTTGCACCATCCGATCATTTGATATTAAAGGAGGATCAGTTTATTGCCGATATTAAAAAAGGCTTGGAGTTTGTGGCAAAAAATCCGGTATTGTTGACATTGGGTATTAAACCGAGTCGACCTGAAACAGGTTATGGATATATTCAAGTGAGCGAAGAGCATATCGACGGTATTCACAAAGTAAAAACGTTTACAGAAAAACCGGATCGTGAACTGGCTCAAAAATTTTACGAGAGTGGAGAATTTGTGTGGAATTCGGGAATTTTTCTATGGAATGTGAATACTATTTTGGAAGCTTTTAAAAATTATTTACCCGATGTCTTTAACAAGTTTAATGAGGGTAAGGATCTGTTTAATACTCCTAAGGAGAAAGAATTTATCGATGCCTGTTTTCCAGTTTGTCCAAATATTTCCATCGACTACGGTATCATGGAAAAGGCTGAAAATGTTTATGTCATAACATCCGATTTCGGATGGAGCGATTTGGGGACATGGGGATCGCTGCACGAGATGGCAGAAAAGGACGAAAACAACAATGCGAGCTTAAATTGTAAAGCCTTGTATTTTGAAAGTTATGGCAATATTGTTGCGATGAGCGACGGTAAAGTGGTTGTTGTTCAAGGGTTAGAAGACTATATTGTGGCTGAATCGGATAATGCCTTGCTTATTTGTAAAAAAAGTGAGGAACAGCGTATTAAACATTTTGTGACGGAAGTAAAATTTCGTTTTGGCGAGGAGTATGTTTAAATAAATAGGGAAAGAACGATAAAATTAACCGTTACTGTTAATTTTATCGTTCTTCCTTTACCGATTTTGACATGATAGGTTGTCTATCAATTAGTGAACAACAATTCGCGATATTTGGGTAGTGGCCACATTTGATCGTCAACGATGAGTTCAAGTTTGTCTACATGATAACGAATAATGTCGAAGTAGGGGAGAACCTCATCGTGATAAACTATAGCTTTTTCTCTTGTATCTTCAATTTTGTTGGCTACTTTTCGTGCAGCTACCATCTCGTCCACATTTTTTTTGATGGCCGCAATATGTGTTGCTATTTCTTCGATGAGTGAAGTATCTTCTTTGGCTAATTCGTCTGCCTTTTCTTTATCAAAAACGGTTTTCATTTTACAAATATTGTCCAGCAAAACCGATTGATAGCGTGTAGCCACCGGAATGATATGATTAATGGATAGATCGCCTAGAACTCGAGCTTCGATCTGTATTTTTTTGGTGTAAGTTTCCCATTTTACTTCATTTCGCGCTTCCAGTTCTTTTTTTGTCATAACTTTGGTGCTTTCGAACATTTTTACTGAGTCTTCTGAGGTGTAAGCATCGTAAATTAAAGGTACGCTGGTTTTGCAATCGAGACCGCGTCTTTCGGCTTCTTTTTTCCATTCTTCGCTATAACTGTTCCCTTCAAAGCGAACGGGTTTGCTTTCTTTAATATAAAGTCGGATGGTGTCGTAAATTGCTTCTTCTTTTTTCATTCCCTTTTTCATTTTTTTGTCCACCTCTTTCTTAAAATCGATCAATTGGGCAGCTACAGCGGCATTTAAAACGATCATGGCCGTTGAGCAGTTTGCCGATGCACCCACAGCCCTAAATTCGAAGCGGTTGCCGGTAAAAGCGAAGGGTGAAGTGCGGTTGCGGTCGGTGTTGTCAATTAATACTTCGGGAATATGAGATACTCCTAATTTCATTTTTTTCAATTCGTCCACTGTAATTTCATCATTTTCTGAGCTATATTCAATTTTATCCAATACAGTTGAAATTTGCTTGCCAAGAAAGACCGAGATTATGGCAGGAGGGGCTTCGTTTTTGCCTAAACGATGAGCATTTTGAGCAGACATGATGGATGCCTTCAAGAGTCCGTTGTATTTATACACAGCCATGAGAGTATTTACTAGGAACGTTACGAACTGAAGATTTTCATTTGCTGTTTTCCCAGGGGTAAATAATCCTATACCTGTGTCTGTGCCAAGTGACCAGTTGCTGTGTTTACCTGATCCGTTGATGCCGTCAAACGGTTTTTCGTGGAGTAGAAGTTTGAAATGATGCTTGGTCGCGATTTTGTTCATCAGTGTCATTAGCAGTAAATTTTGATCTACTGCCAAATTGGTTTCACCGAAAATAGGGGCAACTTCAAACTGATTGGGTGCAACCTCATTGTGCCGAGTTTTTAGTGGAATGCCGTATTTGTAAGCTTCAACTTCTACTTCACGCATGAAAGCAGCCACCCGTGGAGGTATTGCACCGAAATAATGATCTTCGAGTTGTTGATTTTTGGCACTCTCGTGTCCCATCAAGGTTCTCCCCGTAAGTACCAGATCCGGGCGGGCTTCGTATAATGCCTGATCAACAAGGAAATATTCTTGTTCCCATCCCAGATACGAATATACTCTTTTTACATTGGGATCGAAGAGTTTGCAAACTTCAACGGCTGCCTTATCTATGGCTGACAGTGCTTTTAGTAAAGGGGTTTTATAGTCAAGTGCTTCGCCTGTATAAGAAATGAAAACGGTAGGAATACACAGTGTGTCGTCCATAATGAAAGCCGGCGAAGACGGATCCCATGCGGTATAACCTCGTGCCTCAAATGTATTGCGGATTCCACCGCTGGGAAAGCTAGAAGCATCAGGTTCTTGTTGTGCGAGAAGTTTTCCCGAAAAAGTTTCGATAACATCCACATCAGATCCTTCTGCATATTCGATAAACGAATCGTGTTTTTCAGCAGTTCTGTCTGTTAATGGTTGAAACCAATGTGTATAATGTGTTGCACCCATTTCAAGCGCCCACATTTTCATGCCCACGGCTACATGATCGGCAATTTCTCGTTGAAGGGTTACCCCCTTATCAATAGCTTCTAAGACTGTTTGCATCGTTTCTTTGGAAAGAAATTTAACCATTTGTTTTTTATTAAAAACATATTTCCCGTAATATTCGGATGGTAATTTGCCGGGAGCCGAAATTTCCACAGGCGAGTGTTGTGATGCTTTTTCTATTGCTTTAAACCGTAATGTCGACATAGGGATATATAATTTATGATTTGAGATTTCTTCAATCTCAGTAACTTAGTTGAAAAATAACAATGCAAAAATAGCAATATTTTCTCGAAACGCTGTAAAGTATTTTAATGCACAGATTTGTATTATTTAATTTTTAGATTTTTTTTGAGGCAAGCGAGCCAAAAAGGTTTTGTTTGCACGTACTTGTTGTTTCATTGTGACTAGAATCTCGCTGTCAATAGGGAGAAAGACGTCCACACGAGAACCTAATTTTATAAATCCCAAAGGATCAGCAATATTATAATTTTCGCCCTCTTTTACATAAGTTACGATGCGTTTTGCTATAGCTCCGGCTATTTGTCGTGTTAGTATCCTATGGCCATCGGGTGTTTCAAAAATAATGTTTGTTCGTTCGTTATCTCTACTTGATTTGGGTAAATATGCAGCATGAAATCGCCCCATATCGTGAGATAAATGGATTACTTTCCCGGTTACAGGAACCCAATTTGAATGTGCATTAAATAGCGACATGAACACAGATATCTGGATACATTCTTGTTGCAGAAAATCTTTCTCAAATACTTTTTCTATGGTTACGATTTTTCCGTCGGCAGGTGCATTCACCCACCCAAGGAGTTGTCCGGAGTATATTCTTTTTGGTTTTTTGTAGAAGTTTACCATTGTTGCGTATAGGATTGCAGTCACGGCAAAGATAATAAAATTGAGAATCCTTACCGGGCAAAAGGCAAACAGAATACTGTTTAGCAAAATAAATACAATTAGCCATTTAATAAGTACACGTTTGCCTTCTTTGTGTGTCAACATAATTGTTTCTTATTTGGGTGAGGAATAAATATCCGATTTTGATTCTTCTGCAAAGTAGGTAAAAAAGTTTGAATTGTTTTACCCTTGTATTCTCCGGGAATGCATTGTTTCCAGATCTCTTTGTTTATGTACGGTACAAAAGTAGGAATAACAATTTGTATACGTTCATAAAAAAATGAATTTTGTTTGGTTTCTTTTTTTATGATTTTCTCTTTCGGATCCAGCATCAATAGTAGATTAAGAATCAGACTGAGTATTATTGCAGTAGTTCCTATAGATATTACAGATCCTAATAATTTATTAAAAAAGCCAAGATGAATAATCGTTACAAATTTTTGTATGACGCTCCCGCATAAAGATATGATTGCCATGATGATTGCAAACGCCGAAAGATAAGAAATTACGGAAACTATATTGTGTGACATTTTGGTGATTTGCGAAAACCATGGCAAGATGATTTTTGCCAATTGCCCTGCAAAAACGATTGCTAATATTAGGCCAACGCAATTTATCAATTGCCTGATTAATCCTTGCCTGAATCCACTTGCAAAGGCACCGATCAATGCAATTGCTACGATGATGTCAAACCAATTTAACACAGTGTATCGATATTAATGTTTTGAGCTTCTATTTTTTTATTAAGGAAAAGCGATGCTTGTTGGGAGAATTTTTCAGGTGATTCGGTAGTGAAGAACCGGATAGTGCCGTTTTTTGTACATTTTTCATCCATTTCAGGGTGACATGCAAGGTAATTTTTTAGGCTTTCGGCAACATACTTACCTTGAGCAATCACGTGGATATGTTTCGGTAAGTAGTGTTTTATTTTTTTTTGTAGGAATGGATAATGTGTGCAACCAAGAATGATAGTATCGATGAGAGGATCTTTTTCTAATAAGCGGTCGATATGTTGTTTTACAAAATAATCGGCGCCCGGTTTATCGTATTCATTGTTTTCTACTAAAGGTACCCACATAGGACAGGCTTCACCGATGATTGTAAGACAAGGGTATAATTTTTTGATTTCTAGTTCGTAAGATCGAGATTGAATAGTGCCTTCTGTACCGAAGACACCTATATGACCGGTTTTTGTGAATGCATTTATGTTTTCCGCCGTTGGTCGGATGATGCCCAATACGCGTCGTTGGGGATCAAGAAGTGGCAGGTCGTTTTGTTGAATGCTTCGTAACGCTTTAGCCGAAGCAGTGTTGCATGCCAGAATAACCAAATGACAATTTTGTGAAAAAAACCATTCGACCGCTTGTAGCGTGAATCGATATACTAATTCAAAGGACCGGTTGCCATATGGAGCTCGTGCATTGTCTCCCAAATAAATGTAATCGTATTGTGGCATCAATGATCGAATTTCCGATAATATAGTAAGCCCACCGTAACCTGAATCAAAAACACCAATGCCACCTTTTTTTCGGCTAAAATTGTTTCTCACTGTGTTTTTTGTTTTGGATTTCAATATTACCAATGCCGATTATCTAATACCCAATTTTATTTTTACAAGCGGATTGGCATCTATGGCATTTGGGGTAACAAAAATTATAGCCGGATCGGCTAAGTCGTAAATCACCGTAAAATTTTGTTCAATGCCCACGATGCGTACAGCCTCCTTAATTCTTTCTTTAATGGGTTCCAACAAAATTTTTTCATGTTCTTCGATATCTTTTTGCGCCAATTTCATGAATTCGTGGATTTTATTTTCCAAATCGGTTAGTTCTTGCATGCGGCGCAGTTTGATATTTTCGGCCATTGAACTTTGATAGGTGATAAAATCGGAATATTTTTTATTGTATTCATTCTGCATTAGCAGCAATTCTTCCTTGTAACTATTGCTGAGTGCAATAAGTTTTTCGGTGGCTTTAGATTTTTCGGGGAAGGAATTAATTAGTTCAATCGTATTTACATAGGCAACCGTATAAACATTTTGAGCTATTGCTGTGGCGGTTAATACGAAAATGAGAGCACTTGCGCTTAATAGAACTTTCTTTGTCATAATAAAAACAATTTTTTGATTTTTGTTTATTGTTTTCCCCATCAATGTGCAATTTGTTTCTCTGTGTGTTGTAGCAGCATCTGCCGAAAGTGACAGATGCTGCTATCAAGGTAGAGAATTATAAATTACAATGTCAACTGGTTTTTAATATATAAAGTGTTGTTTTTTACAATGTTTTTTTCACCTCTACTTCTTCGTAAGATTCTATTGCATCGCCTATTTTTATATCGTTAAAATTCTTAATGCTTAATCCACACTCATATCCTGCCGCAACTTCCTTTACGTCATCTTTAAAGCGTTTCAACGAATCCAATTCTCCGGTATAAATAACGATGCCGTCACGGATCAGTCGGATTTTGCTTGTACGTTTTATTTTTCCATCTTTCACGATACATCCCGCAACAGTACCCACCTTGGGGATTTTAAATGTTTCGAGTACTTCCAGGTTACCTGTCACTTCTTCTTTGATATCGGGTGAAAGCATACCTTCCATAGCAGATTTTACATCTTCTATTGCATCATAAATAATGGAATATAGACGAAATTCGACTCCTTCTTTCTCGGCTTCTTTGCGAGCTGTCAGTGAAGGGCGTACCTGGAATCCGATAATAACAGCGTCTGATGCAGCTGCCAAAGTAACATCCGATTCCGATATCTGGCCAACAGCTTTATGAATCACATTTACTTGAATTTCTTCTGTGGACAATTGCATAAGCGAATCCGATAGGGCTTCTACAGATCCGTCCACGTCGCCTTTCACAATGATGTTTAGTTGTTTAAAATTCCCAATAGCAATGCGTCGTCCGATATCATCAAGTGTCAGCATTTTTTGTGTACGTAGCGATTGTTCACGTTGTAATTGTTCGCGTCGGCTGGCAATAGAGCGTGCTTCCTGTTCACTTTCCATTACATAAAATGTATCGCCTGCTTGCGGTGCTCCGTTCAATCCCAAGATAAGTACCGGCTCTGAAGGTCCTGCTTTTTCTATACGTTGATTTCGTTCGTTAAACATGGCTTTTATGCGTCCGTAGTAGGTGCCGGCCAGTACGATATCGCCTTGTTTTAATGTTCCGTTTTGAACAAGAACGGTAGCTACATATCCTCTACCTTTGTCAAGCGAGGATTCGATTACTGAACCTTTTGCTTTACGATTGGGATTTGCTTTCAGCTCGAGTAGATCGGCTTCGAGTAGTACTTTTTCAAGTAGTTCTGGCACTCCGATACCTTTTTTTGCCGATATATCCTGAGATTGGTATTTTCCGCCCCATTCTTCCACTAAATAGTTCATTTCGGCCAATTTTTCCTTTATTTTGTTAGGATTGGCTTCGGGTTTATCGATTTTATTGATTGCAAAAACAATAGGCACACCTGCTGCTCTTGCGTGGTTGATTGCTTCGACTGTTTGAGGCATAATATCGTCATCGGCAGCTATAATAATAATAGCTACGTCTGTAACCTGAGCTCCTCGTGCACGCATAGCAGTAAATGCTTCGTGTCCGGGGGTATCGAGAAAAGTAATTTTTCGTCCATCGCTTAATTGAACGTTGTAAGCTCCAATATGTTGAGTAATTCCTCCTGCTTCACCTGCAATTACATTGGTATTTCGGATATTGTCCAGCAAAGAAGTTTTACCGTGATCCACATGTCCCATTACGGTAACGATAGGTGGACGAGGAACCAAATCTTTGGGATCGTCTTCTTCTTCTTCGGCGATAGCTTCAATTACATCGGCACTTACAAATTTTGTTTTGAAACCGAATTCGTCGGCTACAATATTAATAGTTTCAGCATCGAGTCGTTGGTTGATAGCGACCATTACTCCTAAACTCATACAAGTAGAAATAACGTCAGTTACAGGAATGTCCATCATATTGGCTAAATCGTTCGCTGTAACAAATTCGGTCAATTCAAGCACATGACTCTCGCGTTCTTTTTGCAGATTTCTCTCTCGTTGTTTATGAGAAAAAGCTTCGCGTTTTTCGCGTCGATATTTTGCGCTAGTTTTTCCGCCTCGTTTTTCGGTGAGGCGGGCCAGTGTTTCTTTAATCTGTTTTTGTACTTCTTCGTCGCTTACTTCTGTTTTATTTGGTTTTCTGAGTATAGGGCGTCGTCGTCCTCGGCCTTTTTGAGAAGAGTCAAAAGTATTGGCCTTATCGATATTTACTTTGCTTTTACGAATACGTTTGCGCTTTTTCTTTCCTTTTTCTTCTAATTCGTCTACAGATTTTCGTTTTTCCTCGAGACTTTCTTTTTTCAAAAGCTTTATATTTTCTTCTTTTGCTCTTTTGCTGTTGAGAGCTTTTTGTTCTCTTTCGAGTCTTTCTTTTCTTCGTTGCGAACGACTTTTACGTGCGGGTCGTGTTTTTTCGTTTATTGCATCCAGATCAATTGAACCTTTTATTACCAGATTGGGTTCCAATTTTTTGTTATGGATGCGAAAAACTTCATCCTCATCTTCATCCTTATTATCGATAGTTTTTTCTTCAGCAATAATTTTTTCGTCGTTTGCTTGTTTTTCTTTGGAAACTTCCTCATTTACAACTTTGGTTTCCATATCTGATTTTTTCTTTTCTTTTTCTTTTTCAGTTGTTATTTGTTCGTCAGCAACTTTTACTTTTTGAGTTTCAGTTTTTGTTTTGGCTGCGATTTCTTCTTTTTCTTCGGTTGATGTCTCGAGTTTGGGCTCAATTTTTGATTCAACTTCTTCTGTTATTTCTTTTTCTTCCGGTTCAGTTTCTTTTTTCTTCTTATGTTCGTCAAGATCTATGTTTCCCACAATATTGATATGTGGTTTTAAACTATCCGGTATTTCGGTTTTGATAGTTTCTTTTTCAACCTTCTTTTTTGTTTCTGTTTCCGGCAATTCGTATCCTTCAATAGCAACAGTTTCTTTTTTATTTTCTTTTTCGTGAAGTTTTTTGAGTTTTTTTTCGACTTCTTTTCTGATGTTTTTATCCTTGC
>CAYUIY010000044.1:0-18065 GCA_964444915.1 uncultured Dysgonomonadaceae bacterium | reverse complement strand
ACCTTCAACGGCCAACCAAGCATGCCGCTGTCGACCAGCTTCTTCAACGGTTTCACGGGAGTACCCAAACCGTAAAACGTGTTTTTGAAACGAAACCACGTGTTTAGTCGAAAGATATTTCCATGCTGTTTCACCGCCTCCATTACCCGTTTTCCCTCACCAATGGTACGGGTCATAGGTTTTTCACAGAAGATATCTTTTCCGGCTCTGGCAGCTTCAACCGCCATAATACCGTGCCAATGAGGTGGCGTGGCAATATGAACGATATCCACGTTCTTATCGAGAATCAGATCGCGAAAATCATGATAAAGATGGATCTTGTCTTTTACCAATGCAGCGGCTTCATTCAAGTGATTCTTGTCCACATCGCACATGGCCACTACACGCGTGCCGTCGTAAGGAATGTGATTCCGCCCCATGCCGCCGACACCGATAATTCCTTTTGTCAACTCGTCGCTGGGAGCTATCATACCTCTTCCCAGCACATTACGGGGTACAATGGTGAGAAGCGTAACGCCTCCGACCGTCTTCAAAAATTGTCTCCTGGTTGTCATTGTTTCTATTATATCTATATAGATGAATTAAAAAATTTTGTTTTAATCTGCTTTTACCAAATAGAGGTTACTACGTGTTTGTCTTTCCCGATAACACAATTCGTAAAGGTCACCTCGCTACCAGAACGTATGTTTGCCCTCATCGTCTGATTGGGATACAAGGGAACGGCATACATCAGATTCCCGTATCGGATTTGATAAGTAATATCACTATACTTGAACGTCAACCCATACCGGCCGATGATCCGAAGCTTCCGATTCTTTTTCTACACCGGTTTGTATAACCCGGATCCGAAATGCGGGATTCTTTTTGAACAAGATATAGTCGATGCAACTACGGGGATTATCCGAAGGGAAAGTTGGCCGAGAAGGATCATTCAGCATTTCCCATGTCTTTGCACATTCAGTGATTTCTGATGATTCCGGCGTTGCATTCAAATCGCCGGCCAAAAAAACAGGCTTTGTAGTATATTTCTTCATCGTTTCATTGATGACCTCAATCGAAAACAATCGATCGGGTTGCATGAGCGACCAATGGGTACAACACATCACATAATCGGGCAATTCAACAATCAGCAGGCTCCTTTTCTCCTCACTCCCGGGAAGTGGTACGGTCACTTTTCGCAACGGTTTCTCCTTACTCAATATGCCAATTCCGTATTTTCCACTCTGATAATCAATGGCTCCGCTGTAAGAAGCGTACATACCGAGCCTTTTTGCCAGTTCGTCAAGAACCACTTTACCCTGGCTGCGTTCCGTAGCACTGTCCAGCTCCTGAAGCGCTACACAATCGGGATCGATTCGCCGAATCACATCGGCTATGCGGTCGTAATCGACCACCTCATCCATTCCCCGTGCATTGCGTATGTTGTAAGAAAGAATCCTGATCTCCGCTGAATCCGTTTTCGGATCTGCTGCTCGGCACAAATCACCACTGGTAAATACAAACAAAATCACTGCGCTTAAAAAATAAGCGCCAAAATAATAGTTCTTCATTTTATTACGATAAATTTTTCTCTATACTAAATAGGGATGATATCATCACTTGCTTCACAAAGATATATCCATTCAATTAATTATCAATCAAACCTGTCTGCACCAATCGAAAGAACCGACCCGGTTGCGACATTCATTTTAATCGATTATCAATCAAACTTAAATAAATTGATCCCAAATATACGACATAAATTTTAAAATGTATAAGCCATACCAACAAAAAATCCCGGAATTACCTCCGGGATTAATTTTGAATCGCTTGACTATTTTTTTAAAAACTATATATACATTCCTCTCCCAAATCAATTCTCAATGCCCAGATCTTCATACAATAGAAGCAAATGTGAAGCACTCCAACTAAAATGAGGTGCTTGTAATCCCTTTCCTGTATATGGATCATAATTTTCATAAATGGGATCAGAATGTATTAATCCATATAAACGATCAAATATTTGTTTAGTATATTCATCAGCTAATTCTGTAGCACCATAATTTCGAATGCCTTTTATTGCAAAATAAACTTGATCCAACCATATTGAACCTCGCCAATATCCTTGTGAATCAAATTTTGGATTGTCTGACGCAACAGTTGGAAACGGGATAAAAGTAGAAAATTTATTTTTATCTTTTAAAATTGGTAATGCTTTTTGAAATTGTTCTGGAGTAGCGGTTCTAGTCCAGAATGCGCTGTAAGCTTCACATCCTTGTTCTTTTATAAAGTCGTGATCAAACAACTTTTTATCATAAAAAAAACCAGATATTTCATCAAAAAAATAATTCGCAATCTCTTTACTTTTAACACCTATAACAAAAGGTTCATCTAAAATATCAGCAAACTTGCAAAGCAAATTTCTTTCTAAAACTAAAAAGCAATTTAAATCCACACTTTCTTGATCCATACTCCATGCATTCGAATCATTTTTTAATATGCCTGTATCATCAAAGCGAATAGCATTATCCATTCCGCTTTCCCATGCCGCAGCTTCTAAAGTGCCATCAACCGAACCAAATTCACAAATTCCATTTCTATCATGATCTCGTTTTTGAAACCACCACATATGATATTTTAACAATTTAGGATACATCTCTCGCAAGAAATCGATATCTTTTGTTTTTTCATACACTTCATTTACTGCCCAAGCAGCTAAAGGAGGTTTACTATTCCTATAATTATTTTCATCAGGATCTACATAAATACAATCGATTATCATACCATCTTTCATTTGATAATCAAATATCGACCGTATCTGATTTTTTGCCAATTCCGGATTAAAACGTGCTAATGCAGCAGCATGTTTCCATGAATCCCATGCCCAAAAACCAATAAAATAAGGTACCGCATGACTTGGTACAATTCCATCATGAAACAATCCTCCTTTTGCAGTACGCCAGTTTGATAAAAGCGTTACAATCGATTTTACTGCTATCCGATTATATTCTGGTTTTAAATCTTTACGTAAGATAGATTGAATATATGTATTCCAACGTTCTGAATTCTGCTGCATCAAATACTGGGGATTAACTATCAATGAATCTGTTTTTTCAAAAATATCAGAGTCCTTCTCAGTGTCAGGGCAAAACTGAGAGATAGTAATATATATCCCCTCACAAGGAACTTGTTTACAAACTGCTTCATAATTATTCTTTACAGATTGAATCATAGTGTTTTCAGGAAAGCAGATAAGATATCTTTCTTTTGAACCCGAAGAAACAAGCACTCTCCTTCCTGAAACTGTAAAATCTGTCCCCTCTCTCCAATTATCCCCAGTGAAAAATAAATCGGAAACACCGTTCGGATATACGTGTAATAACGCAGTATTAGAATCAGTAAAAATCAATGTTTGTTCAAGTGTTCCATAAGACGATGAGGCCGCAATATAAATTCGTCCAGGATAATAATTAATGGAATCAGGAATAAAAAAAGCATCACGTTCAGCATTAAAAGCCACTTTAATTGCAGATTTTGCCAACCAATGATATTCAGAAATACTAAAAGGACCACAAAAGCCATTTATCCATTTATCTTTTTGAGGTATAGAAAAACCCATCCAAGATCCCATATCAACAAAACAACCCGGTGTATGTCGAGATGACAAATCGGGGGTATAGGATATATTCAAAATATTTGAGTACTCATGCGGAATATCATTTTTTGCATTGCACAAAAATATAGAAAACAGACTGAATTGAAATAATAAAAAATAAAACAAACAATTGACTTTCATCATTTACGTATGCTATTAAATTGTTGTACTTTTTCTGATGCATTATCTCCACTATAAAGGGGACAAATTGAGAAAGAATATATTCGCTCTTCGGGCGTTATAGTATATTCAGGATGCACTTGCGCCCCCCATGTATTGTCTCCTCCCACACCCATTTGTAAATCATCTATATTTACCCATATTAAATCTTTTTTACAAATACTTCCACCATGTTTTCTTTCTACATTAAAAGGGACGTAATCAATATCATCCTGAGTAAAATTCCATGCGCTCGCATTTAAGTTGTTTTCTCCTATGACAAGAATTCCGCTCCCTTCTTTATTTTGCAATGCAATCCATCGTACGTCACACTTATTACCTGTTTCTTGCGGACGTACATAAGGATGAAATTCATCCCATACCAATGACTGGTAAAGCCCTACAGCCGCGGATGTTTTGCGGTCGGCGTAGTTTTCATGTGGCCCTCTACCAAACCAACTGAATATTTCATATTCTGATGGAATAACCATATGCATACCAAATCGTGGAATTTCAGGCAATGGTTTAGAACCCGGAATAAAGTGCATAGAAATATCAATCTTCCCGGAAAAAGAAACAGAATATTCTATTTGCAACATAGCATCTAATTTTGGCATATGATACTTTGTAGCAACAAGTACATTAGAACAACGTGTATCATTTGTATAATTTATATCAATAAGTTTGATTTCTTTGCCTGCATTTTTCCATATTCCACAACGAGACAATGTACCATTAGCAATATCATTATCAGTTAGGGGTCGCCAAAAATTAGGAGTCAAACTTTCTTTAATCATTTCTTTTCCCTTATAAACCATACTGATCATTTTTCCTGTAGCTAATTGAAAAACAAAATGAAAGTCTTCACCCGATATTATAATACAATCCGGATTTTCCTCAATTCGGAGTTGATTTGTACTTTTATTTTCATGCAAAACCACTAACTTTTGCGACTCGTATCTATTATTATATAATTGCCATTGCTCCATAGCTACAACATGATTCTTAGGTAATACCCTTGTTTGTTGTTTAGTTAGCGCTTCTATTTTTAAAAAATATTCCTTTTTATCACTAGGTAAGGGTTTTATAGCCAAATCAATGTATTGAAATTCTCCGGGTACAATTTCCGGAAAAACATCCTCTCCCTGTTGAATAATCTCACCATCGGCTTCAATGAACCATCGATAATAATAATCAGAAAGGGATATAAAATCGAAACGATTAGTTGCTTTTAATTGATTTGATGAAAAAGGTACAGGTTCAAATAAAATGTTCTGATAAACTTTTTTTACTTCCCAAATATGAGGATGAAAACTTCTATCCGCAGCAACCAATCCATTAGCACAAAAATTTGAATCATTAGGCACACCAACATATCCTAAATCACCTCCATATGCCCAAATATCATTACCTTTTTCATCTTTTATTTTAAATGTTTGATCCACCCAATCCCAAATAAATCCTCCTTGTAATTGGTCGTATTTATGAATTACATCCCAATAATCTTGTAAATTACCCTCACTATTTCCCATTGCATGCTCGTATTCACACATGATAAGAGGTCGATGTTGCCTTTCATGAACATACTTCCTTAAGTGCCAAATACGCGCATACATGGGACAATAAATATCAGATAAACCTTCTGTTCGAGCTCCCTCATATTGAACAGGCCGAGTAATATCAAAAGATTTTGTCCAATGATAAGTGGTTTCAAAATTTTTCCCATAACCGGATTCATTTCCCAAGGACCAAATTAATATTGAAGTAAAATTTCTGTCTCGCTTGACCATACGTGATACTCGCTCTATAAAAGGTTTTTCCCAATCCGGATAATTTGCTAATGTTTGATCTGGATGGTACTCCATTCCATGGCTTTCCAAATTTGCTTCATCAATGAGATAAATTCCCAATCTATCACATAACATATACCATTCCGGATTATTTGGATAATGACTACAACGCACTGAATTAATATTAAATTGTTTCATTAAAACAATGTCATTTATCATACTTTCAATAGTAATTGTTCGTCCATTTATCGGATCATGCTCATGACGATTCACTCCTTTAAACGAAATTGGCTTATTATTCAGCAAAAATAATCCATTACGCATTTCAATTTTCCGAAAACCAAAAGAATGAGCAAATGATTCAAGTATTTCCCCATTTTCGTTGCGCATGGTTACAACCATATTGTAAAGATAAGGGAATTCAGCGCTCCACTTTTGTATATTGGGAAATATTTTAGTAAAAGATACAAGAGTATCAAGTGGCGAAACTATCTCATAACCAAAACACCCTATTTTACTTTCATTATCATATAAGGTAACATCAAGTCTTTGTCCTTTTTTAGGTTGATTCAAATACAACTTTACATCAAATTCGCCATCCTGATATTTATTTGTCAAGGAAGCAATTAAGTGAAAATCTTTTACTCGACTTTTAGGACGAGCATACACATATACATTACGTTCAATTCCGCTGTATTTCCAATAATCCTGACCTTCTAGATAAGACCCATCACTGTATCTGAAAACTTTTACAATAAGATTATTTTTTCCTTTTTTTAATAAATGAGAGATATTAAAATGCGCAGGTAACCGACTATCTTCACTATAACCGATAAGTTTTCCGTTTAACCAACAATAAAAAGCAGATTCAACACCCTCAAAATCAATAAAAACATCCATCCCTTCCCAACATTCCGGAACAGAAAAGTATCGTTGATACACACCTACCGGGTTATAATCATCAGGGAGATATGGAGGATTTGCTGGGAAAGGATACCTCACATCAGTATAAATAGGAACGTCAAAACCTTGTAATTCCCAACTTCCAGGGACCCTTATTTTCGCCCACTTATCATAAGAATATTTTGAATGTAAAAAATCGTCATTGCATTCTGTTGGATTTTTATACCACCGAAAATTCCAAATACCATTCAACGTAATGCGCCTTTCACCTTTTACATTTAACTTAAGACACTCCGGAATAGGCTTTTTAACCTGTTCCAAAGCCACATCCTCCGAAATATAAGGTATAAAATGTGAACGCATCGGCTCTCTATTTATCGCATTTACTTGTGGATCTTGCCAAGGTACTTTTTCAGTTTCAATTTGTTGATTAGAAAAGCCTAAATTTGAAATTAATATAAATAAACAAGGTAAAAAGAATTTTTTTTTCATTTGCTTGATATTTTGTTAAGTTGGTTCTCGTAAATATTGTTACATATAGAAACGCATAAGAAAAACCATCACTATAGCTTGACTTTTATTGGATTATCAATACTCAAATAGTTTATCCGTCTGTTGATAAAAAAATAAGAAAGATAAGATCTTTCAAAGAGAACAAAATAAAGTTACCAAAAAAGGAACACTAAAATCGGTAACAAAACCATGAAAAACAGAAATTGGCACATATTCTTTACCAGAATACTGCATAATAATTGGTAAAGTAGTATCCATAGTGGTAGCCCCGCCCGCAGATATGGGAGCAAGTTTCCCAAAATACTTTACCAAAAGAGGCGTTAACAACAACGTTAAAATCTCTCTTAAAATATTAGAAAGAAGTGCAATTGTCCCCAATTGAACTCCTTTATATTCTGTTATAAAAATACTTGATAAAGAATAGTATCCAAACCCACTACCTACTGCCATACAATCCATAATCGTTCTATGAGGCAAAAAAATGCTAACAAAACCACAGCCAATTAAAGTTCCTAAAATAGTAGCCAAAGGCAATAAAAATAATCGAGAGTCGAAATTTTTAAAACTTCTTAATATTTTGGCATCATTCCCTACACTAAATCCCACACAAAGCATCAGCATACATAAGACATAATAACTTATCTGATTATTTAAAAAATCGACAGGAACAATATTCGAATAACCCAACAAAGAACCTATTACAAAAAAAACAACAATGGCAATGTTTCCCTTCATTGAAAATAATTTTTTTTATCTTCGTTTTTTATCGGTTTATTGATTTCCATAAAATCCAAGCCATTAAAACACTCCCCAAAATGGCTCCTACAGAAATAACAGCAGCGTCTATACCTATGAATCTCAAATTTTTTATTATATCTGGATTACTCCCAACCTCAACGCCCAAAATAAATAGCAGCAACCAAATAAGGATATTAATTAATTGATTAATAAAATATATTTTATGATTTCTAAACATGTAACCACAAATCACCCCCACTATCATAAAACTTATCACCCTAAACATATCTTGATTAATAACAAAAAAGGTATTTGATAAGATCTTGAGATCCTATCAAATACCTCATCAATTAAAATTTATCATTTGCATTTATTTCTGTAAGAGGAATAGGATAAAATGAGTTTTTTTCGATATTAAATCCCTCTCGACCAGCCTTTCCCATTGCTTCAGAAAGCTTATTCCATCTTCGTAAGTCATACCACCGAAAATTCTCTAAAGGGAATTCGATCATCCGTTCATGTTCAATTTGCTCTCTAACTTTTTCCTTCGTACTCCCTTCCATCGGCGGCATATCCCCATGCACTCTTCTTACTTCATTAATCAATGGGATCGCTTCTCCAGTTTTCCCCAATTCATTTAGAGCTTCCGCTTGCATTAATAATACATTTGCATAACGCATCAGTGGGATGTTAATAGCACAATAATTTTGATTTAAGCCATCTAATGTAGAAGGGAGAAATTTACGAAAAACTGGTCGATCATATGGAACACCATCAATTGAAAACCAATCATCATAATCATATCCATAAACTTTACCTCTTCCATCATTAAAATAATCACACCGAAAAAAAATAGTCTGATACAAACGACTATCATAAAAACCTGTAGAAGCTATTTGCCCTTCTTTTTTATATTCTTCCATTAATATATTAGTGGGTAATATTTCGTCCCATCCTCCAAGTTCTTCAGCCGCCATCCATTTATGAAGTTGGGTTCGATAGTTTGCACCATTAGCGGTACTCATTGAAAATTGCAATTCAAAAATAGATTCTTTGCAATTTTTATTATCCCCTGTAAACATACTCAAAAAGTCTTTTTCTAGTTCATATCCTTTTACTTCTTGAAAAGCATTAACAGCAAGCTCTAAGAATTCTTGCTTTTTATCTGGCTCTTCATAAGCCCTTGTCAAATAAACAAATCCCAAATAAGAATAAGCAGCTCCACTTGTAGCTCTTCCTATATTCTCAGGATCATAACTTACTGGAAGATCGGTTGCTTTTTTAAAATCATTAATAATAAAATCCCACGCTTCATCTCTTGAAGAAACAGCTTTACTTAGATCTTTCTGTTCAGTAATATATTTATCTCGGATAATAATTTCATTCCAATTAAGTAACAATTTCAAATGATAATAACCCCTTAAAAAATAAGCTTCATTTACAATTTGTTTTCTCATTTTGGGATCAATTTTTTCATCCGACATTTGCGAAACTTTTTCAATTACTTGATTAGAAAAACTTATTCCTCTATAATTATTAGACCAATAAGCACTTATTTGTGAATTACCATTGGTATAAGTAAAATGATATAATTCCACCCAATTTGGATAATTCATTGCGTCTTTCCCTATACCAATAATGTCTTCCCTATATGCTTCTACAGGCCATTTTACTTCTGCAAACTCCCAAGTATCGATCGAATATTCTAACTGAGAATAAGCGGCAGCCAATCCCGCCTCAGCATCTTGTAGATTTCTCCAAAAATTAGCAGAAGTTAGCTGATCGGGTGAATCAAGAGTCAAATAATCATCGCATGCAAAAAACAGCAATGTTATAAATAATGTATAAAATATTTTTCTCATAATTTTTTTATTAAAATGTTAACTGTAAACCAAATGTATAGGATCGTGTAAATGGATAAATATGTCTATCTATACCAGAATTTAATACACTTGATCGAGCAAATTCAGGATCAACACCTTCATAAGAAGTAATTGTGAACAAATTCTCCCCACTTATATAAAATCGTAATCTATTCAAATACATTTTCTCTGCAATATTTTGAGGAATAGAATATCCTATTTGCAATTGACGCAAACGAACAAAATCACCTTTTTCTAAAAAACGATCCGATTCCCTTAAGTTTCCATTTGGATCTTGATATACAGCTCGGGGCACTTTAGTTGAGGTATTTGTAGGAGTCCAAGCTTTTAACGTAGATTTAAGAAAATTTGAACCTGAATTCATGCCTTCATAAAAATACTTGTTGCCATTATATAATTTATGTCCCCAAGCACTACTTAGAAGCAAAAATAAATCAAAACCTTTGTATTGTGTAGTAAAATTTAAATTCGCTTCTATTTTAGGAATGCCGCTACCGCAATATTCTTTATCATTCTCATCAATCACTCCATCATCATTTGTATCTTTAAAACGAATATCGCCAGGACGAGCTTTAGGTTGTAACAAATCCCCATCTTTATTCTTATGTGATTTCACTTCTTCCTCACTTTGGAATAATCCATCTGTCCTATATAAATAAAAGGCACCTATCGGCATCCCCACTCTTGTTTGAGTAGGAAAATGTTCTGACCCATATTTTAACCCCTCTCCATATAAAACCTGATTTTCATCTGCTAATTTCAGAACTCGATTTTTTAGTGAACTTATGTTAAATCCCACACTATAATCAAAGTCCTTATTTACAACATCCCCCCAATTCAACTCTATTTCTATACCGTTATTGCGAATTTTCCCCACATTCAATATGGGATTACTAAGCCCAGCAGATGGAGGTAATACTTTTGTGATGAGCAAATCTGATGTTTCGTTATTATAATAATTTAATGTGCCAGACAATTTATTTTGGAAAAGACTAAAATCAAATCCAATATTTTTACTATCTGTGGTTTCCCATTTAAGAGATCTATTTTCAAGACCACGAGCAATACTACCTGGCCATGGATTTTCGCCAACCCCTTTTACATAGCCCTGATATTTTGTGTTATAAGTAGATATAAGAGCCTGAAAATCATAATACCCAAGAGCACTTTCATTACCCAATCGACCCCAACTTGCCCTTAATTTTAAATTAGTTAAAAAAATATCTTTCGGAAAAAAATCTTCTTCGCTAATTCGCCATCCTAATGCCAATGACGGGAATGAACCCCACCGATTTTCCGACCCAAATTTAGAAGAACCATCATAACGCAATGTTCCTTGAAAAAGGTAACGATTAGCATAATTATAGTTTATTCGTCCAAAAAAAGATACTCTACGATATTCCCATTTTGAACCATCTCCGCTAAACGTTCCTCCTCGTCCTGCTCCAATAGTAGAAAAATAAGGATCTAAGAAACCTGAAGGTTTTTCATCTGTTACGAGTTTATTATTTTCAACATTATAAACAACTGTTTTTCCTTCAACTGCCACAGAATGCCATTGATAGCGTTTATTGTCAATCGAATTACCCAACATCATATTAAAAGAATGATTCGAAAATTGTTTATTAGCTGAAAAAATGTTTTCAAGAATTTGAGCTTCCCAATAATTAGCATCTTCACTATGGTAAGGGTATTCGTTTTTAGCTCTGATATCTGCAACATAAACAGGCGTATGATACATTGTTCTTTCATGCTCACCCTGGTATTGATAATTTGTTTTAATATTTAACCAATCGGTAAAATTAATTGTAAGAGAGGCATTTGCCGTTGTAAGATAATTTTTATCATAAGACGAACGGAAATGATGATCTGCCATAACATTACGATTATTAGGCAATCCATCAAAATTAGTCAAACCAAATCCCGAAGGTTGGTTTTCATCATAAATAGGCACTAACGGAGAGATCATATACATCTCTTTAAGAGAATATTGGGGCTGACGATTATCAGTATATTTAAATGCTAAATTGGCGTCGAATTGAAAAATATTCTTTTCTAAACTTAATTTCGCTCTTGCATTATCTTGACGATAATCATTACCTAAAAATATTCCTTTTTCATTAACCCGATTATAAAATATTGAGTAATTTGATTTCTGAGATGCCCCCCGTATACTTACTGTATAATTTTGAGCCAACCCTTTTCGTTGCATTGCATCTTGCCAATCAGTATCAACATTCGATTCTTTAGTTATATAAGGAGGCAACGATATTTGATCTTCAGGAGAAGCATACATATTCCAATTTTCATACATCTGTCTATGAACCTGTCGATATTCAGAAGCATTTAAAAGTTCTAATTTTTTAGCAATATTAGTAGTGCTTAAATAAGAATTAAATTCAACCCTCACTGCCCCTTTTTCTCCTCCTTTTGTGGTTATAAGAACGACACCGTTTGCTGCTCTTGAGCCATAAATAGCTGCCGCTGCTGCATCCTTTAATATTTCCATAGACAAAATATCTTGAGGACTTACATTATTAATATCTCCAGGAAATCCATCAATGATATAAAGGGGCTCATTGTCTCCGAAAGTTTTAACTCCTCGAATTTTCATTTGTAAACCGGCCCCTGCATTCCCTCCAAATTTTTGAATATTAACTCCTGCAACTTGTCCCTGCAAAGCTTCTGATAAATTATATGTATTTCTCTTGCTTATTTTCTCCCTATCTACTGAAGATATTGCGCCTGTTAAGTCACTTTTCCTCATTGTCCCATATCCGACTACAACCACTTCTTCCAATGCTTTTACATCTTCTTGCAAAACAATATTGAAAGAGGTTTTCCCTGCTGTATTGATTTGTTGATCTATATATCCGATATAGGAAACCCGAATCGCGGCATCGTCGGCTACTTGCAAGGAAAAGTTTCCGTCCATGTCCGTTACCGTACCATTGGTGGTGCCTACCTCCACAATGTTTGCACCAATAATGGGCTCACCATTCACATCCACAACCCTTCCGGTAATTGTTTTCTTTTGCTGTTGGGAAACCAAGAATTCCGCTTCCTTGGCAAATTCTTCTTCCGATTTGACAAAAAGAATGATATGGTTTCCTTCCATGGAATATCGAATATCGGAACCTTTCAAGATAGCGTTCAATACATCTGCCACCCTCTCGCTTTTTGCTTTTACCGATACTTTTTTATCGGTATCGACTTCGTTGCTATAAATAAACAGATAATCGGTTTGCGCTTCAATTTCATTCAGAACCTCTTTGATGGTCGAATTGCGTTTATTAAGGGTAACTTTGGCATTTTGAGTAAATGCAGATTCTGCCATGGAACAAAAAACACAGGTAAACAATAAAATAATGCTGATACGCATAATTCTTAAAAATTGATTTATAGGTAATATTTTTGTTAAATAATTACCTCTCGAATTGTTTTTATTCATACATTTGTAATGTTTTTAGTTAATACGATTAATGAATTTAATTGTGTTAATGTAAAGCTGGCCGATAAGTGTTGCCGCACTTATCGGCTTCTTTATTCTCAGGTTATTATATTATGTCATAGGCTAATAAGTTTTAAGTGGTTATTTAATTACTTAATATAGATGGTTCCTGTTTCGTCGTCTTTCTCATATCTGAAACGAATGCTTTTCTGTAATACACGCAACGCATAATCGATACCGTCGGACTGTCGGAATTTTCCTGTATAGGTATGCTTCGGCAACGATTGAGTTTCGATCCTAATTGGCACGTCGAAATACGCAGCTAAAGTCTCCAAAATATCCTCCAACGATCTGTTATTAAAAGCAATAAGTCCTTTTATCCAAAGATATTCATCGTAATCGGCAATTTGCGAAACAACCAACCGCCCATTTTCAAAGGTAATTTTTTGATTGGGTTTTAGTGAAACCATTTTTTGATAATTATCATAAATATCAATTCCTCCCTCAAACAAGGAAGTTTCAAAAATTTTATTCTTTGAACGGGATTTCACATTAAACGAGGTTCCGGTAACTCTTATATCGCCCCCATCGGTTTTTACGATAAAAGGTTTTTTCTGATTTTTGCTCACTTCAAAATAAGCTTCACCGTCTAAATACACCGTTCTGCCTTTTTTCGAAAAAACAGACGGATATCTGAATGTGGTATTAGCGTTCAACCATACATTGGTGTTGTCGGCAAGAATCAGATTGATGCGCTGACCTGCAGGCACACAAAGCGTATGGTACTGTGCAGATAAGTTGCTTTCGTCCCTGAAACGCATCCAATATAAACCGCTTACGAGCAACAGTAAAAACACAGCAACAGCTGTACTAAAAACCCATGCCGAGAATTTGATGGTCTTTTTCCCTTCCGGTAAAGATTGGGGAGATGCCAAAAGAAGTGCATCGTAAATTTTTCTTTCACGCATGAACAGAGTGCGATTATGCTCCGAGTTTTCGAGCCATTCTTTAATCTGTTGTTCTTCATCCGCAGTAGCTGTTCCTTCGAAAAAACGATATAAAACTTCTTTATCCATACTAAAATTCTTCCCCTTTGTATATAGATAACAAACGAGGAAGGGATATCCCTAAAAGAAAAACGAACTTTTTAATCAAAATAAAAATAAAACAGCCAAAAATAAAATAAAATCTCGTAAAGAAATGCGCAAACATTTAAGAGCTTTGGATACATGATACTCAATCGTCTTAGGGCTAAGACTCATTTTTTGAGCAATATCCTTATAGGGAAAACCGTAATAGCGATTTAAGATAAAGATCCGACGCGTTTTCGATGGTAATTTATCTACCGTTTTGCGGACAATTTCGCGCATTTCGTCCGAAAAGAGGTATTCCGGATCACAAGCTTCCAAAGTGGCTAAACGGGTATTCAAGACCCATTCTGCTTGATCGGTCATTTCTCTTTCTGCTTTCAAGCGAATTTTTTCATGATGCAAATGGTTTATGCATTTGTTTTTTACAATGGTCAAGATATAAGCCGGCGCATTGGTATCCGGCAAAAGGTTTTCTCTGTTTTCCCAGTAAAGAGTGAATGCTTCCGAAACGAAATCTTCCGCAACAGGCTGATTTTTCAAATACCCCATTGCAAAACGAACAAAGCGTGAATAATATTCATTAAACAGGTTATTGAAGTTTCGTATATCCGAAGCAGAATTCATCTTATGCGTTCTTTTTCGGAGGCGAATGTAACTGAAAATTCAGAACAAATATAGTTTATTAAGTTAAATAAGTGAAAAATCTCACATAATTTCCTTTTTCGCTTAAAATTTTCTAATCGGTGAGTTTAAGATTGTCTTGGAATGGATAACCTTCGCAGTAACGAATAACCCGTTCATTCATGAATTTCAAAAAATCGTTATATTGTTCTTTATCAATCATGTTAGGATAACTAAGAATAAGAAGTTCTTTAGGGGTGATCCCCATGCGGTAAGGCAGATGAACAAACCGATAAGGGGTAAGCGTGAAGCCGGCACGCTCGTAAAACTGCAATCGTCTTACCGACAATTCGTCTATCAGCGGATCAATTTCTAATATGAGTGTATGAGCAGAATCGCACAAGTAACGCAATATTTTCGATCCATAACCCTGACCTCGTAACCGAGGATTTACAGCTAAATATTCCGGATAGCGATAAGAATCCCACTCCCAATAAAAGATAATCCCTATAAGCTGCCCCTCTTCCCATACCGACAAAGGAAAGAAAAACGGATCGGCGCATGCCCGGATATGATCTTCTTCCCTTCGGCGTTCGGATAAAGGAAAACTTTCCTCATACAATTTCCACATCTCGTTCCACCGCAACGTATCGCTTGGTTCTATACGTAAAAACTCCATCAATAATAACCCATTTTGAATAAACGGTAGCAAAAGTACGAAAAAAAAAGCGCTCAACGAAATCTTATTCGTTAAACGCTTTATTCTAAAATAATTAAATAAGTATTATTCTACCTTTTCGACCACATTCATCGTGATACGCTGCGTTTCATTATCGAAATCAACCACAACTGTCTCACCCTCTTTAATACCTGTCCGAATGATCATTTCGGCCATCTCATCTTCGATATATTTTTGAATAGCTCGTTTCAACGGACGAGCACCAAACTGCACATCGTAACCCTTATCTGCAATAAATTCTTTAGCAGCATCGGTAATAACAACGTTATAACCCAGCTCTTTAACACGTTTGTATAAGCCGTCCAGTTCAAGATCAATAATCTTGTAAAGAGACTCTTTACTTAACTGATCAAACATGATAATATCGTCAACACGATTCAAAAATTCAGGAGCAAACGCTTTATTCAACGCTTTTTGAATAATGCTTCGTGAATATTCCGGATCGGGAACATCGCCTCCCGCAGCTCTAAATCCGACTCCTCGTCCGAAATCTTTCAACTGCCGGGTACCAATATTCGAAGTCATGATAATGATGGCGTTCTTAAAATCGATCTTACGCCCAAGACTATCGGTAATATGTCCCTCGTCAAGTATCTGTAACAAAATGTTGAACACATCGGGATGGGCTTTTTCAATCTCATCCAACAGCACTACCGAATAGGGACGACGGCGAACTTTCTCTGTTAACTGGCCACCTTCTTCATAACCCACATATCCCGGAGGCGCACCTACCAGCCGCGACACATTGAATTTTTCCATGTATTCGCTCATGTCGATACGAATCAGGTTCTCGGGTGAATCAAACAGGTATTCAGCAAGTTTCTTGGCAAGGTGTGTCTTCCCCACTCCTGTAGGACCAAGGAACATGAAGCTCCCAATAGGTTTATTGGGATCTTTCAACCCCACCCTATTACGCTGAATGGCTTTCACCACTTTTTCTACCGCTTCATCCTGACCAATTACCTGATTTTTCAGTATATCTTTCATTTCGATCAATCGTTCCCCTTCGGCCTGAGCAATACGTTGAACCGGCACACCCGATATCATAGCAACTACTTCGGCAACCTTGTCCTCATCCACAATCTCGGGTTTTTCCTTGATTTCTTTCTGCCAACGTTCTTCCTCAGCTTCCAAAGCCAACAACAACTGACGCTGTTTATCGCGGTAACTGGCCGCCAACTCATATTTCTGAGCCTTCACAGCTGCGGTTTTCTGCTCTTCCACTTCCTTAAGTTCAGCCTCCAATTGCTCGATAACTTTCGGTATCACGATATTGGAAATATGAACTCGTGCGCCGGCTTCATCCAAAGCATCAATAGCCTTATCAGGGAAAGTTCGATCGCTGACATATCTATCCGTCAATTTCACACAAGCTTCCAACGCTTTATCGGTATAACGCACATTGTGGTGCTCCTCATACCGCTCTTTGATGTTTTTCAGAATCTGCAGAGTTTCTTCCGGAGTAGTTGGATCCACAATTACTTTTTGGAAACGACGTTCCAACGCACCGTCTTTTTCAATGTTTTTACGATACTCGTCCAGCGTCGTTGCCCCAATACATTGAATTTCTCCCCGTGCTAATGCAGGTTTCAACATATTGGCTGCATCCAGCGATCCGGTCGCCCCCCCGGCACCAACAATAGTGTGAACTTCATCAATGAACAAAATGATGTTCGGATTTTTAGACAGCTCATTCAAAATAGCCTTGATACGTTCCTCAAATTGACCACGATACTTAGTACCGGCAACGATGGATGCCATATCGAGCGAAATAATTCGTTTATCGAACAATGCACGCGAAACTTTCTTTTGTACGATACGCAATGCCAAACCATCCACAATGGCCGATTTTCCCACACCGGGATCACCAATCAGCACAGGATTATTTTTCTTGCGCCGGCTCAATATCTGAGCAATGCGTTCAATTTCTTTATCGCGCCCAACCACCGGATCAAGCCGGTTTTCCATCGCAGCACGTGTAATATCCGTTCCAAAATTGTCTAAAACCGGCGTATCTGATGCCGATTTAGTCTGCGAACCACCTTGACCTCCGAAAGATGATCTGCCTTGCATATCATCGTCTTCGTCATCGGTAAAATTAGGCCCCATTGAAGGTAAATTCAATTCACCATCTCCTTGGCGAACATCATAAATACTCTTTATATAAGAAAACACACTCGAATAATCCATCTGAAATTGCGTAAGAATATCATTGATAATGGTATTCTTGTCCTTAAGCAACGCCAGCAGGATATGTTCAGAATCGGTTTCGGCACTTCTCATAAGACGCGCTTCCAGAATACTCATTTTTAGAACTTTTTCGGTATTCTTATTGATTACCAATTCACCTCCACTCCCGTCGTATGGCTCCTGCACATGACGAATCTGTGAATCAATGCTTTCTTTTAATGCTCTAAGATCAATATCGAAATCTTGGAGCACTTGAACTGCCAGCCCTGCACCATCGCGAAGTATACCAAGCATCAAATGTTCAGGACCTATATAATTATTTTGGAGTCTTCCGGCTTCTTCACGGCTGTAGG
>CAYUIY010000043.1:0-18491 GCA_964444915.1 uncultured Dysgonomonadaceae bacterium | reverse complement strand
CACGGAATTTTGTACTGTTGTCCCTGCTTTGAAGCGAAGGAGAAGCAATAAAAAGCCCGCAAAAAACGCACTTGCCGGTTGACTCTACAAACAGTAAAAACCAAAAAAATATCGAAATAATTCATACTTTTGTAATGCCGGTAACGGTGTACGAACTAAAAAAATGTATGTGGAAAAAATTGTTCTTTTTATTAAGCGGAATACTCCTTGTATCGGGTCTTTCCGTTGCCGGGGATCGAGAAGATACCATTCCCCTATCGAATCATTTTATTCATCAATTGGGAATGGATTTCCGTCCGGCATACATCATCCCCACCAATCCTTTCCTGAAAGGAGATAATAGCCAATTCAAAGCTCTCAAAGGCGCCTATTCGGCACATCTGCGCTATGCATTTAAGTTTTCTTCTTCCTCTTATGCAGACCACATCTATGGAGGTCCCTATCAAGGAATCGGAGTGGCTTACTATGACTTCGGGAACCCACAAGAAATCGGCAATCCCTATGCAGTATATTTATTGCAGGGGGGACGCTTAGCTCGATTCTCCTGTGCATCGCTCAATTACGAATGGAATTTCGGTTTGTCGGCGGGGTGGACACCCTATGATATCGATACCAATCCGAATAACTTCGTCATCGGTTCAAAAATCAATGCCTATCTCAATACGAATTTTTACCTGAACTGGGTGCTGTCATCTCGAATCGACCTCACGTCGGGCATTACGCTTACCCATTTCTCGAACGGCAATACACGTTTTCCAAACTCCGGCCTAAATACGGTGGGGGTGAAAATGGCATTGATATACAATTTCAACCGAAATGAACCGTTCTTTTCAAAAAAAACACAGTGGTCGCAAATCTTCGAATTTCCACGTCACTTCAGTTACGACCTAATTGCATTTGGTTCTTGGCGCCGCAAAGGGGTTGTATTTAACGATCATCCACTTGCTTCGCCAGAAACGTACGAAGTAATGGGATTCAATTTCACCTCATTCTACAATGTGGGTTACAGATTGCGCGCCGGTATTTCGGTAGATGGTGTTTACGACAGCAGCGCCAATATCTATACAGAAGACTATATTATTCCTCTTGAAGGTACAGATCCGGGATATACATTTTATAAACCGCCCCTTAAAAATCAATTGGCCTTGGGACTTTCTGCGCGGGCAGAATACGTCATGCCCTATTTTTCGGTAAATATAGGATTGGGGACCAACGTAATACATGGAGGTGGCGACTTCAGAGGGCTCTATCAGATATTGGCACTCAAAATAGAAACTACCCGAAACTCGTTTATCCATATCGGTTATAATTTGCAGAATTTCAAAGACCCCAATTACCTGATGTTGGGGTTCGGATACCGCTTTCACAACAAATATCCTGCTTTTTACCGGTGAGCCGGCACTTACACTAATCGAAACGGACAATTCGAATTAAAAAATATTTCGCAAGGTAAATATAAACTGCGATTCAGTTATATCGGGTACAATTTCGCTGAAAAAGTGATCGAATTGTTACCAACATCTCCCCAAAAAATCAATCTGGGCACCATTGCACTTTCACCTTCTGAAGTAAGACTCGACGAGATTACCGTTGTTGCCCAAGTTCCGGAAATGCAGGTGCGGGAAGACACCATTGAATACAACGCTGCAGCATTTAAAGTACCCGAAGGAGCTGTGGTGGAAGATTTGCTGAAAAGACTTCCGGGAATAGAAGTCGATATCGAAGGAAAAATCACCACAGCAACTTTATGAACCGCCATTGCCCAAGCATGAAAAATTTGCATTTAAATAAAAAACAGCCAACAATATATCCGCAAAAATTTTTTTTTATTGAACAAATCTTTAACTTTGCAATGCAATGAAAATAGGATGATGAAGGAGAGTTCCGGTCTTGATATGTTAGACCGGAATTCTTTTTCTTACCTTTTTTCCAATAAAAACCAAAAAAATAAACCAATTATTAAATTATTAAAAGGGAGATTTTACTATGGCAGTTACTTACATGACCGAAGAAGGTTTTCGGAAACTAAAAGAAGAATTGGCATACATGGAATCTGTACAAAGACCCGAGATATCCCGCCAAATTGCTGAGGCAAGGGATAAAGGGGACCTTTCTGAAAATGCCGAATACGATGCCGCCAAAGAAGCGCAAGGAATGTTGGAAGCTAAGATTGCACAAACAAAAGCATTGATGGCTTCGGTACGCTTGATAGACGAAAATTCGATCAGAACAGACGCTGTGCAGATCATGAACAAAGTAACCATTCGTAATGTGAAAACGAAAAAAGAAATGACTTACACATTGGTCTCGGAAAGCGAAGCCGATCTGAACAACGGGAAAATAGCGGTGAACACACCCATCGCACAAGGATTGCTAGGAAAAAAAGTAGGCGATATAGCCGAAATTAAAGTACCGTCAGGAATAATGACGTTCGAAATATTAAATATATCAATTTAAAAAAATCGCCATGCCAACTATTTTCAGCAAAATCATCGCAGGAGAAATCCCATCTTATAAAGTTGCGGAAGACGACAACTTTTTTGCCTTTCTGGATATCAACCCCATGGCTAAAGGCCATACATTGGTGGTTCCGAAACAGGAAATCGATTATATTTTTGACCTGGACGACGACACGTTGTCCGACATAATCATTTTTGCCAAAAAAACGGCCAAAGCCATCGAAAAAGCCATCCCGTGCAAACGCATAGGAATGATGGTCATTGGACTGGAAGTACCTCATGCACACATTCATCTTATTCCTATCCAAAAAGAAAGCGATATGAGTCTGGCAAACCCGCGTTTGAAATTATCGGAACAGGAGTTCAGAGAAATTGCGGAAGCTATTCAGCAAGCTTTCTTTTCGTCTGCCTCAGCTGATAAACAAAAGTAAAGACAGCAACAATAAAGGCAATGAAATCGGCCACCGAAAGACTAAGGAAAACACCATCTACTCCGAAAAATTCAGGAAAAACAAGCAAAAGCGGAAGCAAAAAAATAAGTTGTCGACTGAGCGATAGGAATATGGATATTTTTACTTTACCTATCGATTGAAAAAAATTACTAATCACAATTTGTGCACCGGCAAGAGGAAACATGGCAAGAGCTATGCGTAATCCTCTTGCCGAAATGGTTATGAGATCTCGGTTGGTTGTGAACAGACCGGCGATAAAATGAGGAAACAATTCTGCCACCAGAAATCCCAACGTCATTACCGCTACGCCCCACAACAATGCATATTTGAGCACCATAAAAGTACGCCCAAATTCCTTCGCACCATAATTATAGCCTGCTATAGGCTGCATACCCATAGTGATCCCCATCACAATCATAATGAACAACGTGAGGATGCGGTTGATAATGCCGTATGCTCCCACCGCTAAGTCGCCCCCATGCTTCATTAACCCAAAATTGATGAAGAAAACGACCAACCCCAAACACAAATTCATCAGGAAAGGCGAAATACCGATAGACAACATGTTTTTTGTCGTCTTAAACGACAATCGATGAAATCCTTTACTGAAATGAATGTAATTCTTTTTATCGAGAAAATGCGATAAAACCCATACCAATCCCAGTAGCTGAGAAAGCACCGTAGCCAAAGCCGTCCCCTTCATCCCCCATTTAAACACAAAAATGAAAAGGGGCGCCAATATCACATTCAATCCTACACTAACAAAGGAAGACATCATAGCTTTCCTCGGATATCCGCTCACACGCATAATATTGTTAAGCGCGATGAAAACGAAGATGATCGGCGTACCCCACAAGTAGATCGACATGAAATCACGGGCATACGGAAGCAAAACATCGCTCGCACCAAAGGCCCTTAGGATAGGATCGAGAAAACAATAAGTAATACTCGCCAACAAAAAGGCATTTATGGTATTGAGAATTGTTACGTGCCCCAAAATACTTGCAGCACCTTTTTCATCTCTCTTCCCCAGACAAATAGAAGTGAGCGTAGCGCCACTCACACCGATCAATGCAGAAAATGCCGACAAAATATTCATGATAGGGAAAGTAATGGCCATACCCGAAATAGCGAGCGCTCCGATTCCGTGCCCAATGAAAATACTATCCACAATATGATAAAGATAAACAATGACCATACCGACAATGGCCGGGAGAGAATATTCAAAAAGCAGCTTTTTGATATCGCTCTTACCCAGCAAATGCGGATTGCCGATTATGTCTTGTCGAAGAGTTTCAGTCACGATATCTTTTTCTTCTTGATCTTACTGATCTCACACATTGAACAACCGTTGCAGTAGGAAGTATCTTTCTTTACAAAGAAAAATCGATAAATTTCGTATCCCAATTTTACGGCTACGGCAATACCAATGAGAACAACAATAATAAGTTGAACATTCGCTTGTATGAAACCCCACAGGGCGAGTAAACCTTTAAACATCTTTACAACCTTTTATATCCATAAATTCCCAATCCAATGCACCAAAAAAGCAACCATCCATGCCAGCCCGGTAGAATATAAAACGCTGAACAGCGCCCATTTCCATGAACCCGATTCTTCTTTTATGGCCGCAATAGTAGCAATACACGGAAAATAGATAAGCACGAAAAGCAAAAAACCAATGACTACAAGGGGAGTGAAGACCGGCGTTCCATCGGCATGTGTTTCGGTCAGCAGCCGCTCCTGAAGCGATGTCTGATTTTCACTGTCTCCTGCATACAGAACGCCCATCGTGCTGATGACAATCTCTTTGGCAGCCATCCCCGAAAGTAGACTTACCGATATTTTCCAGTCGAATCCCAACGGACGCATCACGGGTTCGATGCATTTCCCGATTTGCCCGATATACGAATGTTCTTGATGTTCTGCAACTCGCTGCTCAGGAATGGAAGGGTTTTTCGGAAAATAACCCAAAAACCAAATAATGATGGAGGCAATAAGAATTGGTCCGCCGATTTTTTTCAGATATTGGTATGCTCGATCCCACATATGGATCATCACTGATTTGAAGGTGGGCAAACGATAAGGGGGAAGTTCCATCACAAAGGGGGTGTCTTCTTCCTTGAACAGAAACCTCCGAAACAGTCGCGCCGAAACAACCGCAATCAAAATGCCGGTCATGTACAATCCCAACAACACCAAACCGGCATAGCGGCCAAAAAACGTTCCCGCAAAAAGAAGATATACCGGCAGCCGGGCACTACACGACATGAAAGGAACAATCAGCATGGTAATCATGCGACTGTTGCGGCTTTCGATGGTGCGAGTAGACAAAATGGCGGGAACGTTACAGCCAAAGCCCATAAGAAGAGGAATAAACGATTTACCGTGCAGCCCCATCTTGTGCATCACCTTGTCCATAATGAAAGCCGCTCGCGCCATATAACCCGAATCTTCCATAAATGCAATGAACAGATAGAGAATGACGATGTTGGGAAGAAAAACAATCACCCCTCCCACCCCGCCGATAATACCTTCGATAAGAAGGTCTTTCAGCGGACCGTCTGCCATATGCGAACGAATGAAATTTCCCGCTGTTCCCACCAGCCATTCGATGCCCTGCATGGGATATTCGCCCAGCCTGAATGTGGCTTCAAACATAAGCCACATGAACAGAAAAAAGATGGGGAATCCGATGTATTTGTTCGTTACGATGGCATCCAGGATGCGGGTCGTGTCATGAATGTTGGCCTTCGGGGTAAAGGTTTCTTTCAATGCTCCTTCAATGAAGCCATAGCGGGCATTGGCAAAAGCAGACTCGGCATCCTCGCGAAGCAGTTTATCGATGTATGCCCGTTCTTTGTCGCGACGAGCACGAATTGCATCGCACTTCGGCAACCCACCAATCATTTCCTCTATCTCTTTATCGCCCTCTAAAAGTTTAATACAAAGGTATCGCAACGGAAGATGCAAGTGCGAAATATCCACATCGGCCAATTCCCGCTCCATAAGCTCGATGGCTCGTTCAAGCACCCTCCCATACGGGATGCGTGCAGGATCTTTTTTGTCTTCCCCTTCGTATTTTTTAATCACTTCATCAAGTAACTCTGGGATGCCCTCTCCCCTCTTGGCAACAGTTGGAACGATGGGGATACCGATCATTTTCGACAAGGCAGGATAATCAAATTTACTGCCGCTTTGTTCCAACTCGTCATACATGTTGAGGGCAATAACCATCGGAACCTCCATATCCATCAACTCCGTAGTCAGATACAGATTCCTTTCCAACGCCGACGCACTCACCACGTTGATGACCACATCGGGTTGTTCTTCCACAAGATAGTTGCGCACATAGCGCTCCTCGGGTGTATAAGCAGATAAGGAGTAGGTCCCGGGCAAATCGACGAGCTCTATGGTGTAGTCCTTGTGATACAACCTGCCGATTTTGGAATCGACAGTTACGCCGCCATAATTGCCCACATGTTCGTGTGCACCGGAAGCCAGATTGAATAGAGATGTTTTTCCACTGTTGGGATTCCCGACAAGAGCGGCCTTAATAAGGCGGCACGATGAATCGTGACGAAAACGGCCTCTTCTTCTTCGTTGTCTTCTGTTGCATTCGGGTATAGCTTGTTGCGCCGTACACAATAATTCTTGTTTTTCTTCTTCCCACGGTCGAAAAGATAATACATCTTCTTTAAGCATGGATATTTCGATCATCACGGCTTCGCTCCGCCGCAACGAAACCTCATAACCCATGATCTGATATTTGATGGGATCTTTAAGAGGGGCATTGAGGATTGCTTTCACTTCTTCCCCTCGCACAAAACCCATCTCCAGAAGGCGTTTTCTGAACGCACCACTGCCATGCACTTTCAAGATGTATGCTTTTTCGCCGGTAGGTAGTTCAGAGAGACGCATATTTAATCCAATTCTTCCAAATCAATATTTTTGGTTTTTAAGATGCAAAGATGGGCATTTTTTGGCTAAGAAGCGCATTTTTAGTGTAAATTATTTATAATTGTTTTAAATAATAATGCCATCAAATTGTATCGATTCTTGTCAATCACAACGATAAATCGAAAATTATCCTGTAAATTTGTGAGAAATAGAACAAAAAAATGGACTGGATTCAACTGCTATCGATTAAACGTTTTGGGCTGGAGAACTACCGAAGTGAGAAGAAACAGGATCGAACAGAATATCAACGTGATTACGACCGGCTGATTTTTTCCTCGCCATTCCGGCGTCTGCAAAACAAAACGCAGGTCTTCCCCTTGCCGGGAAGTATTTTCGTACACAACCGACTGACACACAGTTTGGAAGTTTCAAGCGTTGGACGTTCTCTCGGAGAAATTGCAGGACGTGAACTACGAAAAAAATATCCAAACTCACCGGCTCATTTCGAAGAAATTGCCTCCATTGTTTCTGCCGCTTGTCTGGCACACGATTTGGGCAATCCACCATTCGGGCACTCAGGTGAACAGGCCATATCGTCTTTTTTTTCGGAAGGGGAAGGCCGAAAACTGCAAACCGAAGTAGAAGACGAAGGAGGACGTTGGAGCGACTTTACCTGCTTTGAAGGCAACGCTAATACGCTCCGTTTGCTCATGCATCAATTTTATGGACGGCGACGAGGTGGCTTTGCACTTACCTATTCAACACTGGCATCCATCGTAAAATATCCCTTTTCATCGGAACTGAGTGGAGGAAAAAATAAATTCGGGTTCTTTGCTTCGGAAGAAAACGAATACCGAACCATTGCCCGCGAACTTGGCATCACTTGTCTCAACGAAAATCCGGCCAAATTCGTGCGCTATCCCCTGGTTTATCTGGTGGAAGCGGCCGACGACATCTGCTATCAAATCATGGATATCGAAGATGCACACAAACTTCATCTGGTGACTACCGAAAAAACCATTGATCTGTTGCTTGGTTTTTTCGAAGAAAATCAACGCCCCCATTATCAAAAGAACCTTAAACGGATACACGACGTAAACGAACAGATTGCCTATCTTCGGGCAAGTGTAATCGGGGTACTGGTAGATGAATGTGCACGGGCATTTATGGAAAACGAAGAGGCAATTCTTGCCGGTGAAGAACAAAAAGCCCTTATCAAAAACATTCCCGAAAAAGCCAAAAATGCTTACGAAACTTGTTCGAAATTTGCAATAGCAACCATTTACCGGTCGAAAGACGTGCTGGATATCGAATTAGCCGGTTATCGTATTATCGGTTTTCTTTTGGAAAAATTCATTCATGCCGTACAAACACCTTCTCACATCTACTCGCAACTTCTATTGGGAAGAATACCCGATCAGTACGAAACCGATTCCTCCTCGACATATGGAAAAATCCAATCGATAATCGATTATGTTTCGGGAATGACCGATTTGTACGCCTTGGATTTGTATCGTAAAATCACAGGTATGGGTTTGCCAGAAATTTAGTCAGAAAAATAATAAATTGATATATTGAAAATAATTTTTCTTTTTTATTGAAATTATTTGGCGCGTTTTAATTTCTTTTTTATATTTGTGACGTGGTTTTTTCATAATAGTATTAGATTTAAGGTTAACAAGTTTGGCAGGGCGTCGGGAGACATTCTGCCAATATTTTATTTAATCCTTACGATCTTCATGTTCTCTTCTGCCTAAGTTCAAATTAAAAGAGCGACATTGCAGTTGGTTTTTCAATTATCCGGCTACAAAAATACATGAAAAACACCGCAGGGTTTTTCAAACGGCAGGGGGCATGCAGCTCCCAAAGAGAACCAATAAGCAACATAAAAGAAATTCTTTCCCTCCTATTTTTAAACTTTTTTAGTTTTACAATGTTAATCTAATAAATACATCACCTATCACATAAAGAGAAAGTATCTGCTTTACATAAATGTTTAACGCTTTAATTTTTTTAAAATGGAAAACGAAGAATTTCAATCCGGGCAACAACCTCCCGTAATTCCTACCGCACCTCCGGCAAAAGGGTACAATGAATTAAAGCAGGCGCCTGTCATGAAAGTAAAAGACTGGCTGATCATCTACCTCATCATGCTTATCCCTATTGTAAACATCGTGATGCTGTTTGTTTGGGCATTCAACGAAAACATCAATCCCAACAAATCAAACTGGGCAAAGGCATCTCTTATCTGGCTTGCTATCGTTATGGTGCTTTACATCTTACTTATAGCCGCATTCGGTGCTTCCATCATGGCGTTAATGCAAGGTACCGCCGGCGTATCGGTATATTAAAATAAGATTGAAAATTGTCGGCAACCGATTACATGGCACTCCGGCTGGAAAAAGAATTTCATTGCAATTTCTCTTTTAAAAATCGGCCGGTGTACGATTTATCGCAAGCGGCAACTTGCTCAGGTGTGCCTTCGCAGACAATGTAACCGCCGGATTTTCCACCCTCGGGACCCAAATCGATAATATGGTCGGCACACTTGATCACCTCCATGTTATGCTCGATAATAATAACGGTGTGGCCTTTTTCAAGCAACGCATCAAAGGCTTTCAAGAGTGTTTTGATATCATGAAAATGTAACCCCGTGGTGGGTTCGTCGAAAATGAAAATGGTAGGTTCGGTTTTTTCTTCGCCCAAATAATAGGCCAGTTTCACTCGTTGATTCTCCCCACCGGATAAAGTGGCAGATGACTGACCGAGCTTTACATACCCTAATCCCACATCGTGAAGAGGTTGAAGACGTTTCACGATTTTCTTTTCGAAAGTACCTTTCTGCGCACCGAAAAATTCAATCGCCTGATCAACGGTCATCTCCAATACATCATAAATATTCACCCCTCGATACTCCACCTCGAGCACTTCGGGTGAAAACCGTTTGCCATGACATGCTTCGCACTCCAGTTTGATATCGGCCATAAACTGCATTTCTACCGTAATGGTCCCTTCACCTTTACATTCTTCGCAACGTCCGCCTTCCACATTAAACGAAAAATAAGAAGGCGAAAAATTCATCTGCTTGGATAACGGCTGTGAAGCAAAAAGCTTGCGGATCTCGTCATATGCTTTGAGATAAGTTACCGGATTCGAACGCGACGATTTGCCAATAGGATTCTGATCGACGTACTCCACATGTTTTGCCAGTTTAATATCGCCCGCAAGGCCGTTGAATTCGGCATGCTCCATTGCCGTCCCCTTGTAATGATGCTGTAAGGCATTATAAAACACATCGTTCACGAGAGATGATTTGCCCGATCCGCTCACACCGGTCACCACCGTCATCACGTTAAGTGGAAACTTCACATCGATATTCTTTAGATTATGCTGGCGCGCACCCTTTACTTCGATATAATTGTTCCATTTGCGGCGCGTTTTCGGCACTTCTATCTTTTCTTCACCTGTAAGATACTTCACGGTGTAACTATCGGTATTCAATTCCAGCTCCGAAACCTTCCCCTGATATATGATTTCGCCACCCAATACGCCTGCTCTCGGTCCAATGTCAATAATATAATCCGCTGCACGAATAATCTCTTCATCATGTTCCACAACAACCACCGTATTGCCAAGCTGCTGCAACTTTCGGAGCACCTGAATGAGCAAATGTGTATCTCGCGAGTGCAGCCCGATACTGGGTTCATCAAGAATATAGAGCGACCCCACCAGGCTGTTGCCAAGCGACGAAGCAAGGTTAATGCGTTGACTCTCTCCACCCGACAGGGTATTGGAAAGACGATTAAGGGTAAGATACCCCAACCCTACATCGATCAAAAATTGCAATCGATTATGGATCTCTGTAAGTAGGCGGTCAGCAACGATGGCATCGGTTTCACTGAGCTCCAATCGATTAAAAAATTCTTTCAGTTCAACAACCGGCATCGTCACCAGTTCGGCAATCGATTTTCCACCCACCTTTACATACAACGCTTCGGGCTTCAATCGTGTGCCTTTGCACGTTGGACAAAGCGTTTTTCCTCGATAACGCGCCAGCATAACCCGGTATTGTATTTTATAAAGATTCTGTTCGAGCATCCGAAAAAAATCGTTTATACCGTAAATACCCAATTCGTGACGTCCGTTCCATAAGATGTCCTTTTCTTCGTCAGTCAGATCATAATAGGCCCGATGAATTGGAAAATCTGCTTTGTAGGCATTGTTTACAAACTCTTTGCGCCATTCACTCATTTTTTCACCTCTCCAACACTGCACACATTCTTCCTGAACCGACAAGCTCTTATCGGGAATCACCAGATTCTCATCTATTCCGATAACCATGCCAAACCCTTCGCATTGAGGGCAAGCGCCAACCGGACTGTTGAAATTGAACATCAACTCGGTAGGTTCTTCAAATTTTATCCCGTCGGCTTCAAAGCGGTTGGAAAAAGTATACGACTCTACACCCTTTTCTTCCCAAAACCGCACTACACACTCGCCCTCCCCCTCCAAAAAAGCTGTTTCCAACGAATCGGACAACCGATTGATAGTAGCTTTATCCGAAGAACACGAAAGACGATCGATCACCAGCATCACCTCTTCTGCCGGAGGAAGATTTTTTTGTGTCAGTAGTTCGTCGATCCGATAAAATTCTTCCCCAACATTTACTCGCGTAAACCCCTCCTTCATTAAAATATCCAACTGTTCGCGTAAATCGCGGTTGTTGCGTAATACAATGGGCGAAAGAACCAGCATACGCGTGCCCTCACGATATTCCAGCATCTTGCGAATGATATCGCTCACATAATGTCTTTTCACCTCTTTGCCCGAAACGGGCGAAATGGTCTTTCCGACGCGCGCATAAAGCAGGCGCAAATAATCATAAATTTCAGTAGAGGTACCCACCGTGGAACGTGGATTGCGGGTATTCACCTTTTGTTCGATAGCGATAGCGGGAGGAATTCCCCTAATATAATCGCACTCGGGCTTGTTCATACGACCAAGAAATTGTCGCACATAAGCAGACAAGCTCTCAACGTAACGCCGTTGTCCTTCGGCATACAATGTATCAAATGCCAACGACGATTTGCCCGAACCCGAAAGTCCGGTAATAACAGTAAAAGTATTTCGGGGAATGATTACGTCAACGTTTTTCAAATTATTGACGCGTGCACCTTTTATTTCGATTTGTTTGAAATTGCTCATCACGTTTTAAATATGCAAAGATAATTACTTTAACAGCGACAAAAAAGTAAGGCAGTCTCAATAAATCAAAATATTTTGATTATTTTTGCATTTGAACAAAATTTCATTTGTCATGAAGTTTTATATTGGCACTTATGTTTAAAATCATTTCTAAATCAAAGGAATAAAAGTGCAAACCCATCAAATGACATCGATTCTGACAAGCGATTTTGCTTTGCCTTTACACGATCCCATTCTTGTTTTTCTTGTACTTTTATCGATTGTTTTACTTATTCCCTCCCTCTTTAAAAGAATCAATTTACCCTCTATTATCGGGCTTATCATCGCCGGAATACTGGTAGGACCTCACGGTTTCAATATCCTTTCCGACGATGCCGGCATGGAAATGTTTTCCACCATCGGACTGATGTATATCATGTTTGCAGCCGGATTGGAGTTGGACTTCAACGAATTCGTAGCAAACCAGGATAAAAGTCTTGTCTTTGGATTTTTCACTTTTATGCTTCCGTTGCTTGTCGGCTACCCTGTTTGCCGTTACTTACTTGGTTACGATCCCATGCCTGCCTTTCTCACTGCAAGCATGTTCTCTACACATACCCTGGTTTCGTATCCTATCGTCAGTCGGATGGGGGTTTCAAAAAACCAGGCTATTGCCATTACGGTAGGGGGGACCATCTTTACCGATGCCTCCGTACTCATTATACTTGCCATCATTATGTCGGCCAACGAGGGCGCATTAAACGGTGAATTCTGGGCAAAACTGGTCGTTTCGTTAATTCTGTTTTCCATCGTTGTTTTCTTTTTCATTCCCAAACTGGCAAAATGGTTTTTCCAAAAAGTGGAAGACGATAAATATTCACACTATATTTTTGTCCTTTTCATTTTATTCGTCTGCGGATTCCTGGCCGAACTCGGAGGGCTGGAACCCATCATCGGGGCATTCGCCGCCGGATTAGCACTCAACCGGCTTATTCCAAGCTCCTCGGCCCTGATGAATCGAATCGATTTTTTTGGGAATGCCTTATTTATCCCCATTTTCCTTATCTCGGTAGGAATGATCGTTGATGTAAAAGTGATACTGAACGGATGGAAAACACTGATAGTAGCATTAACATTAACATGTGTGGCCCTTATCGGTAAATGGCTGGCCGCATTCTTCACGCAAAAAGTATGTAACTATTCTGCATCGCAACGGGGCATTATCTTCGGATTGAGCAGTTCGCATGCAGCAGCCACTCTGGCAATTATCCTTGTTGGCTATCAAGGAGGAATCCTGGACGAATATATTCTCAACGGAACCATTATCCTTATTCTCATTACTTGTATCATCTCATCTTTGGTTACTCAAAGAGCAGCCAAACAATTGGTTATGGAGAAAGAGGAGGAAGGTTATTTCACACCTGCTGCATTGGGTAGCTTTGCACAAGAAAAAATATTGGTACCAATTGCCAATCCGGATAATATCGGATACCTGGTAGACCTGGCTTTACTGATTAAAGATCCCAAATCAGCCAATCCCGTTGCTCTACTGGGCGTGGTTCCCAATAACGTGGAAGCCGAAAAAAATATCATCAAATTCCGTCAAAAACTTCAAGAATCGGTGAAAGATGCTTCGGCAGCAGAAATGCATGTGGATATCATCACCACCATCGATTACAACATCCCCAACGGCATTGTACGCACGGCACGCGAAACTATGGCCGACATTGTCATCATGGGATGGCCGGGGGAAAAGACCGGATTCATCGATAAGTTACTTGGCGATAAAGTAGATGCAACCATTAGAAATTTGGACAAGAATCTCTTTATTTGCCACCTCGAAAAACCTTTAATTTCGAACAACCGCATTGTCGTTATTTCTCCCCCACTTGCAGAAAGAGAATATGGATTCAGTGTATGGCTGCAAAAAATGGTAAAACTGGCTCAGGAACTTTCCATTCCCATCGTTCATCTTGGACATCCCGACACGCAAAAAATAATAGCCGAACAAAAAGACTTAAAAAATTTATTTATATTTATTCCTTTTACAGATTGGAACAACCCGATGGCGTGTACAGAGTATATTAAAGAGGGAGATCTTATTGTCTTAGTTTCCGCACGTCGTGGATATATTTCTTATGTGATGCCCCTTGATCATTTGCCGACACGTTTAGAATATACTTTCCCAAAGTACAACCGCATCGTCATTTATCCGCAACAACATGCACCTGATGTGTTGCTTAAAAAAGATCATCCCATATTTTCACCATTTAAAATTTATAAACAGAAACATTCATGAAAGTCAAATCAATTTTTCGTAGCTTAACACTCGTCATTGGAACTTTTTTGTTCTTTGCATGTGGATCGACTAAACAAACATTGACCCGAAAAGCCGATCCTACTCCCAAACATGAATTTCGCGGTACTTGGATACAAACCGTAGGGCAAACACGGTATCAAAAAATGAATAGTGCCGCCATGAAACACTACATCGTAGAAATGGTACGAAAACTAGACGAGTCGGGAATAAACGCCATAATTTTTCAGGTTCGCCCGGAAGCAGATGCTTTTTACAAATCGAATTTGGAACCCTGGAGTCGATTCCTTACAGGCAAACAAGGTCTGGCACCTGACGATCCCGATTTTGATCCGTTGGCTTTCATCATCGACGAATGTCACAAACGGGGAATAGAACTCCATGCCTGGCTTAACCCCTATCGCGTGAAAACAAATATCAATAATGAGCTTGCCCCCAACCATATCTATTGGCAATACCCGGAAAGATTTATTGAATACGGCAACCAATTGTTTTTCGACCCGGGGTTGCCCGAAAACCGCGAATTCATTTGTCGCGTTGTGAAAGATATCGTGTCACGATACGATGTGGATGCCATTCACATGGATGATTATTTTTATCCTTATCCCATTGCAGGCAAACCTTTCCCGGATGACGAGAGCTTTAATAAGTATGCCCCTCTACAAGGATTCACGCAAAATCAACGAGACGATTGGCGCAGGAACAATGTGAACTTACTCATCCAACAAATTAAATACACCATCGCCGCCACAAAACCATGGGTGCGTTTCGGTATTAGCCCCTTCGGTATTTATCGCAACAAAAAAAACACCCCCGACGGTTCGGGTAGCGAAACAAACGGTCTGGAAAACTACGGCGATCTGTATGCCGATATTCTACTATGGATGAAAAAAGGATGGATTGACTATAATTTACCGCAACTATATTGGGAAATCGGTCACAAAAATGCCGATTACCTGACTTTGCTCGAATGGTGGAACGCCAATAGTTTCGATCGCCCGCTCTATATCGGACAAGATTTGAAACGGAGTATTGATGCCGACGAATTGGACGAAAAAATACGTCGCTCGCGCGAAATGGCATTCGTTGATGGAAACTGCTACTGGTACGGTTATCTAATCATTGAGAATGCCAATGAGACAGCCGATATTCTTAAAAGCCGCATCCATCAGGCAAAATCGCTCATTCCACCATACACCCACATGCACAAAAAACGTCCGGACAAAGTAAAAAACCTTACTGAGGTCTTTACTGAAGATATGCACTTTCTTACATGGGATCATAAAAAGCAACCGAATAATCCCGAGGCTGCTCAGTATTTCGTTATCTATCGGTTTCGTAAAGGTGAAAAAATAGATACCGGGAAAGCCAAAAACATACTCGGGGTCACACCGGACAACTTCTATGTTCTCCCTTACGAAGGAGGGAAAAAAAGTTATATTTATGTGGTGACTGCACTAGATGCCTTTAAGAACGAATCAAAAGCAAAAAAGATAAAAGTAAAACAATAACAGGCGCTTAGATTCCTTATCTTTGCATCCGAAATAATTGAAAATTCAGCGAATGAACAAATCCGACAAATTTCCCTTGATTGCCAAAACAATGGCAGAACTCGAAGATGTGCTTGCAGAAGAACTCATCGGTATTGGAGCCGAAAATGTGGAAATCGGCACCCGCATGGTATCTTTTACAGGTGACAAAGCCTTAATGTATAAAGCAAATATCCATTGTCGCACTGCGTTAAGAATATTGAAACCCATCCATACATTCAAAGCCGAAAATGCCGATGAAGTATACGAAGAAGTGAAAAAATTGAATTGGGACGAATACCTGTCGCTCGACAAAACTTTTGCCGTAGATTCGGTAGTTTATTCGCACATTTTTACCCATTCCAAGTTCGTCGCCTATCGGGTGAAAGACGCTATAGCCGACTATTTTACGGAAAAATACGGCAAACGTCCGTCGGTGAGTGTTACCAATCCCGATTTGGTATTCAATATCCACATAACCCATAAAACCTGTACACTTTCGCTCGACAGTTCGGGCGAATCGCTGCACAAACGCGGATATCGTATAGCACAAACCGAAGCACCACTGAACGAAGTGCTGGCTGCAGGCATGATCTTGAAATCGGGATGGCATGGTGAAAGCACCTTTATCGATCCGATGTGCGGATCGGGAACATTGCTGATCGAAGCGGCAATGATTGCCTTGGGCATCCCACCGGGCATTCATCGAAAACATTTTGCCTTTGAAAACTGGAACGATTTCGACGAAGAACTTTTCAGCGAAATTTACAATGATGACTCTGGAGCGCGTGAATTTCACTATCGCATCATCGGTTCAGATATCTCTCCCAAGGCAATTGCAGTTGCCGAAAAGAACATTCGAAACGCCGGATTGAAAAAATATATCGATTTGGAGGTGAAAGCATTGCAACAATATACCGAAGCACCTAAACCGGCTGGTGTATTCATGACCAATCCACCATACGGCGAACGCATTAAGGTGGAAGATATCGAAAAACTATACGCCACCCTCGGAGAGAGGCTCAAACATGTATTCGTTGGATATGATGCTTACGTCCTGAGTTATCGAAAAGAGCTTTTCGACAAAATCGGATTGAAACCCACCAAACGCTTTCCCCTTATGAACGGTCAACTGGAATGCGAAATGCGGGTATATGAAATTTTTGCCGGCAAACGCGAAGATCACGTACGCTACAAACGACCCAAATTTGACCTTCATCACCACAGACATAAAAAGCAGAAGTTGGTCGTACCAAAACAAAAACCATATAAAGGCTTCAAGGGAAAAAATTTTTCGTCCAACGATAACAACCGATAGTCGAAAAACGATTTTTCATCTATCACCTTCATAACCTGGGATGAAAAAACATCTTATACCCTTTGTCTTTTAAAGCATAATTTGGTTCATTTAAGAGGATGTCGTCAGCATCTTCGGCTATCAATATCGAATCATTTATTTTACATGAACAAACGTGCTTCGTTCCGAAATTCCATTTTCGTTAAATGCCTCGATCGTGAAATAGTATTGCTGATCTGTTGTAAGCGAACGAATCATCAATTGATGTTCATCATAAACCAACCATGAATTGTACAATTTATCCGGCGCGATTCCCCATCGAATGTTGTATCCCTGGGTATTTTCCTGCGCTTTCCAGGTTAAGAGAACATCACGCCGGTCATCTTTCCTTTCCACTTTGAATCCGCTTACTTTTTGCGGCTTTACGCCATCACCTGTTCCGAAAATGCGAATATCGGAAATTGCTAGATGGGGTGTCGGTACTTCAATATGTTTGTAACGAACATAACGCACCTTTTGCGGCATAGCAAGTTCCTCGTAATCGTTCGGAGCGTCCCGATAGCTATTGCTTTTGTCGATCAAGGTTTGCCATGTTTTACCGTCGAGCGAGCCTTCCACCTTATATCGATGTCGCAATCCGTCAATACGCCCATAAAAATCCGATTTGTAATCGAAATAATTTATCTGAATGCTTCTTACCGTACAGGGATTTAACAAGTCGATTTCCACCCACTGCATATTGTCGTTGCTTTTGGCAAGCCAAAAGGTTTTTACGTTTTCGTCTGTCAATTTTTGCGCCGTGTGATCTTCCACAAAAGAAGAGACTTTCACCGGTTTTTTATATGACAGCAGCATCCATCCGGCAAATTCACCTTTTTTCCCGGGTTCCGACGGAGCAAAATGCGGATAGTCGCCATATGAAGCGTCAGCCCACATTAGTCCGTCGTAATCGAAAAAGAGCGGGAACATGCAAAGACGTCTTTCCCAGTTGACATTGTAAGATAAAGCCATCGACGCAAAATGCCAATAGGTGTTTTGCGGTCCAAGCACCGTGCTTCCATGTCCTGCTCCATTCATAAAACCTCCCGGTTTAAAACTAATCGGATTATTAGGAGCATACGTATAAGGCCCCATCGGATGATCGCCCATGTACACACCATCGGCATAGACATTGAATTCAGTTCCCGGTGCCGCATATTGCATATAATATTTACCGTCGTGTTTGGTGAGCCAAGGACCTTCGATATAGCCCGGTATGGTATCACTGTTATTTTCTCCAAAACGTTCCCAACCATGCAGTTTCATATTCTTATTGAACAAAGAATCCGGATTACCGACAGGCAAAAAACGATG
>CAYUIY010000042.1:0-19408 GCA_964444915.1 uncultured Dysgonomonadaceae bacterium | reverse complement strand
AGACATTGGCAATTAAAACACTGGCTCAGTTGATCGATGCCAAATACAATCGTATCCAGTTTACGCCCGACTTGTTGCCCGCCGACCTCATTGGTACAATGATATACAGTCAGCGTTCGGAAGAGTTTATTGTAAAACATGGTCCTGTTTTTGCCAATTTTGTATTGGCAGATGAAATAAACCGAGCTCCGGCCAAAGTGCAGAGTGCTTTGCTTGAAGCCATGCAGGAGCGACAAGTAACTATTGGCGAAAAAACCTATAAGTTGCCGCATCCTTTTTTGGTTATGGCTACACAGAACCCTATCGAGCAAGAGGGTACTTATCCGCTTCCCGAAGCTCAGGTTGACCGTTTCATGTTGAAGGTAGTGATTGGCTATCCGAACAAAGAGGAAGAGAAAAAAATCATTCGTCAGAATATTTATGAACCGGTAACTATCGATCGTCCGATAATTGCAGCTGCAGATGTGCTAAGAGCTCGTGAAGTAGTGCGTGAAGTGTATATCGATGAAAAAATAGAACATTATATCGTAGATATTGTATTCGCTACACGTTTCCCCGATCAATACGGATTGCCAACGCTTAAAGAAATGATCGGTTTTGGGGCTTCTCCACGTGGTTCTATCAATTTGGCATTGGCTGCCCGTGCTTATGCTTTCATTAAACATCGCGGATATGTGATCCCCGAAGATATTCGTGCCGTTTGTCACGATGTACTCCGTCATCGCATTGGGCTTACATATGAAGCTGAGGCTAATAATATGACTTCTGAAGAAATTATTAGCGAAATCCTGAATAAAGTTGAGGTTCCTTAATGTATTTTTGATCATTACTGAGAGATTGAATCAATGGAAACTTCGGAACTGTTAAAGAAAGTACGCCATATCGAAATAAAAGCACGTGGTTTATCGCAAAATATTTTTGCAGGACAGTACCATTCGGCTTTTAAAGGGCGGGGTATGATCTTTTCGGAAGTCCGTGAATACCAGTATGGTGATGATGTGCGCGATATCGATTGGAAGGTGACGGCGCGCTACAATCGTCCTTACGTGAAGGTGTATGAAGAAGAGCGAGAATTAACGGTGATGTTGATCATCGATGTATCGGGGAGTCTTTCATTCGGTTCTTCTACTATGATAAAACGAGATATGGTTGCAGAAATTGCGGCTACTTTGGCTTTTTCGGCTATGCTGAATAACGATAAGATTGGTGTTATCTTTTTTTCGGAAGAAGTCGAAAAATTTATCCCTCCTCGAAAAGGGAGCAAACATATTCTTTATATTATCAGGGAAATTTTAGGTTTTAAACCAAAAAATAAGGGAACAGAAATTAATGTCGCTTTGCGGTATCTCACCAATGCTATTAAAAAACGATGTACAGCGTTTCTTATTTCTGATTTTATCGATCCCGATGATTACAAACAATCACTGCGAATTGCAAATCGTAAGCATGATGTAGTAGCTATACAGGTATACGATAAGCTTAGTACCAATTTGAAGCCTGTAGGATTAATGAAAGTAAAAGATCCTGAGACGGAAGAAGAAACGTGGATAGACACTTCGTCGACAAGAGTAAGAAACGAATACAGTACATGGTGGAATAAACGGCAAGGCAAAATGCATGATGCTTTTCGACAAAGCGGTGTCGATTATATTTCAGTTTCTACCGATGAGGATTATGTAAAATCGTTGTTACAACTGTTTCAGCAAAGAAGATAAGAAAAACGTTACGTGAAAAGTCCGACAATTACATATTTGCTAAAGAAAGCAGGGTTATTTGCCTTGATGATTATATTATTTTCGGAATATTCAATTGCGCAAAGGGTGTCGGTAAGAGCTACCGTTGAGCCACCGCAGATTATGATAGGGCAACAAGCTTTAATTAACTTGCAGGTCATCGCACCCAAAGACAAGGTTATTCATTTCCCGGTTTACGAAAAAGAGATCGTTCCCGGTATCGAGGTAATTACGATGCTCCAACCGGATACCGTAATTGAAAACAATGTGATGACGCTTAATTTCAAGTATGTTGTCACTTCTTTCGATTCCACATTATACCATATACCTGCTATTCCTGTTTTTGACGGAACAGATACGATATTTTCCAATTCAATTGGTTTAAAAGTGGTTTCTCCGGCTTTAAAGGATTCCACTCTTGCTTATCTTGAAAAATTGAAAGCAGGCGAAACGGATTCTATCGATTTCAATCAGCTTGCGCTGTATGACATAAAACCAATACAAAAACCCCCTTTTGTATGGACGGATTATTTGGGAATTGTATGGATTGTTTTGGGTGTATTGCTTCTTCTTGCTCTTATTGGGGCAATTATTTATTTTATCCTTCGGAAAAAGAAAAAGGGGTATTTTTTCACACCCACGCCTGTGTTGCCGGCTCATGTTCGTGCTCTCCAAGAGTTGGATCAGCTGAAAACCGAAAAAATATGGTTGCAAGGCAGGGAAAAAGAATTTTATACACAGCTCACGGATATTCTCAGACAATATCTCTATGAACGATATGGTATGAGGGCAAAAGAAATGACATCAGGGGAGATTTTGAATGAAGTGCGGAAATATACGGAAGTTGATTCGGTATATGAAAATCTGAAGCAAATTTTATCGACTGCTGATTTGGTGAAATTTGCCAAGTACAAACCTTATCCCGATGAAAATGACTTGAGCTTAATGAATGCTTACTTTTTTGTGAATCAGACACGTGAACCTGATCCTCTTCCCGATGAAAAGGATAAAGAGGATGATGAGGATAATGAGAGTAAAAGCGAAGAGCAGTTATGACGTTTGTATATCCTAAATATTTATATTTGCTGTTGATCCTTATGCCGCTTATCGTGTGGTATATTGTTCGTTTGTCTAAGATGCAGGCTTCCTTTAAGTTGGCTTCTACACAAGCGTTTAAAGGAATGAAAAAAAACTTGAGGGTATGTATGCGTCATTTGCCGTTTGCTTTGCGGGTAATCGCGATTGCTCTTGTTATTATTGTAATTGCACGTCCGCAATCGGTAAGCAGTTGGGAAGAAACAAAAACGCAGGGAATAGATATTGTTTTGGCTTTAGATGTTTCGGGATCGATGTTGGCGCAAGATCTGAAACCCAATCGGTTGGAAGCTGCCAAAAAAGTAGCTGCCGAATTTATAAATACTCGGAAAAACGACAAAATAGGTTTGGTGATTTTTGCCGGTGAAAGTTTTACACAATGCCCACTGACAACTGATCACAAAGTTGTGTTAAATCTCCTAAAGGAGGTGGATTTTGGTTTGATTGAGGATGGAACAGCTATAGGTTTGGGCTTGGCAACCGCTGTAAATCGCTTGAAAGACAGTGAATCGTCATCAAAAGTAATTATCTTGTTGACCGACGGAACAAACAACCGGGGTCAAATTGCGCCTCTTACTGCAGCCGATTTAGCGCGTTCGTACGGGATAAGAGTATATACGATTGGGGTGGGCACCAAGGGAGTGGCACCAACACCTGTGCAAACACCGTTTGGAATACGTCTTCAAAATATGCCGGTAGACATCGATGAAAAAACGCTTACTGAAATTGCTTCGATGACCGGGGGAAAATATTTTCGAGCGGAAGATACCGAAGGATTGCGTCATATTTATAATGAAATTGATCAAATGGAGAAATACCTGATCAGTGTTCAGAATGTAAGTCGTAAAGAGGAATTGTTTGTGCCTTTTGGCTTGATTGCTCTCGCTTTGATTCTTATTGAGCTTATTTTGCGCCGAACATGGTTGAGGACAATCCCTTAAAACAATGAATTGTAATTGATATGTTTCGATTTGAAAATCCTGAGTTCCTGTATTTGTTTATCGCGATGCCTTTTTTGGTGGCATTCTATATTTGGTCGAACATTAAAAAAAGGAAAGACGTAGAAAAATTGGGCACACTTTCGTTACTCAAACAAATGATGCCTGATCTTTCACTTAAACGATCATATTTGAAATTTTGGTTGATTTTTGCTGCTTTGTGTGCAGGAATATTTATGGTCGCACGACCGCAATTTGGAACTAAAGTAGAAACAGTAGAAAAAAAAGGAATCGAATTGGTGATTGCAATTGATGTTTCGAATTCTATGTTGGCGCGCGATGTAGCACCTGACAGACTTACCCGCGCGAAACAAATTCTTACCCGTATTATTGATGAGAGAAAAGAAGATCTGGTTGCTTTGATTGTGTTTGCCGGTGAAGCTTTTGTTCAGATGCCACTTACTTCGGATTCGCAATCGGCAAAATTGTTTTTGAGTTCTATAGAGCCCGGGCTGGTGCCTATTCAGGGGACTGCGATTGCAGATGCTATTCAATTGGGGATAAACTCTTTTTCGAGTGAAAAAAATGTGGGTAAAGCTATGATTATTATTACCGATGGTGAAGATCATGAAGGAAATGCAATGGAAATGGCAAAAAAAGCAGCCGAACAGGGAATTATGGTTAATGTAGCGGGGATTGGTACACCGGAAGGTGCTCCTATACCTGAGTCAAAAAATAGCAGTAATTTTAAAACCGATAATGAAGGAAATGTGGTTGTGTCGCGTTTAAACGAACAGATGTGTAAAGAAATAGCCCAAAATGGGAAAGGCGTGTATGTAAGAGCAGATAATACCACTTCTGCCATTCGTGCTCTTCAAGCAGAATTGGATAAACTTCAGAAAAAAGAATCAACAAGTATCGCTTATTCGGAGTACGATGAAAAATATACAGTTTTTGCATGGATTTTGTTATTATTATTGATCATTGAGATTTTGATTTACGATAAAAAGAACCCGCTGTTTAAAAATGTTCATATTTTCAAATGAAATTGCAGACTACAAAATATAGCTTGATTTTTTTGTTGTTGATGGTTTCTTTTTCTCTTTCGGCACAAAAAGAAGTGCGTCAAAACGTAAGAAAAGGGAACAAAGCTTATAATGAGCAAAAGTATAACGAGGCAGCCCGTTTTTATCAGCAAGCAATTAAAGAAAATTCGCAGTCGAAGGAAGCTAATTTCAATCTTGGAAATGCGTTATACAAACAAAAAGAATGGGATAAATCGATTGAACAGATGAATCGTTATTTGATGATCGAAAGAGAAGATCCTATTAAAATGTCAGCTGCATGGCACAATATCGGGAATGCTTTTTTACAAAAGAAAGAAGTGGAAAAGGCAATAGAGGCTTATAAAAATGCTTTGCGATTAAATCCCGATGATGAGGAAACTCGGTACAACCTTGCTGTTGCACAGAAAATGCTGAAAGATCAACAAGATAAAAGCGAAAATCAAGATCAAGAGAATCAAGATGAGCAACAGCAGCAACAACAAGAAAATCAGGATGAACAGCAGCCTGAGGACAAGAGAGAAAAGCGCCCTGAAAAACAGGATGCTCCGGAACAAATGTCGCGTGATAATGCACGTCAATTGCTTCAGGCTATAGAACAAGACGAGAAAGAGACACAAGAGAAAGTGCAGCAAATAAAAGCTCAACAACGTGAACAGAAGGCCCAAGAACTTAGAAGACAAAATAAAGATTGGTGATAAACAAGGATAATATATACATGAAATACGTAAGGAAAAGGAAGGTAATATATTTTTTTGTTACGTTATTTGTGACTATCGCGATTACTTCAAATGCGCAGGTAACTTTTCGAGCATCTGCTCCTTCCACGGTAGTGAAAGGTGAACAATTTCGCCTTACTTACACGCTAAATAAGGAAGGAAAAGACTTGCGATTGCCTTCGGATATGGATGGATTCGAAATACTTTTTGGCCCTTCTGTTTCTCAGAGTTATAGTCAGCGTACAGTAAATGGGAAAACAACTTCCGAGAGTTCCATTTCTTATACGTATATTCTTGTTGCTCAAAAGGAAGGAACATTTACTATTGGACCGGCTACTATTAATGTCGATGGCAGTACTTATCATTCCAATGCTGTCCAAATAAAAGTTATTTCTCCCGATCAGATTCCCAAGAGTCAGTCACGGCAAGAATCCAGCCAATCGGGGTCATCGTCTCCCACCATAAAATCTACCGATGCTTTTATTCGGGCGATTGTCTCGAAGAGTAATATTTATGAACAGGAAGGATTCACGGTTACTTTTCGACTCTATACTACACTTAATGTTGTGAATTTTGGTAAGATTGAATTTCCTGAGTTTGAAGGATTTATGGTAGAAGAAATTGAACTTCCCATGAATCAGCAATTGAAAATCGAACAATATAACGGGAGGAGTTATTATACGGCGGATTTGAGAAAAACGTTGCTTTTTCCGCAACGCTCGGGGAAGATTACTATTCCTTCAGGACGTATCGAAATGGTGTTTTCGGTTCCTTCAGGAAAGCGCATTACCACTTTTTTTGGATCTCAAGAAGTGTTTGTGGATGTGAAAAAAACATTGGTTACCAATCCGGTATCGGTCAATGTTACCCCCCTACCTCCTGAGAAACCCGAAAGTTTTACGGGTGCTGTTGGTTCTTTTACTTTTCGATCAAATCTTAAAGAGCAAGAAGTAAAAGCCAATGAACCTGTTACCCTTATCTTGGAAATATCCGGAACCGGTAATTTAAAGCTCATTCAGAACCCTAAAGTTGAATTTCCTTCCAATTTTGAAGTTTATGATCCTGTTGTTAAAAATGAATTGCAGATAACAACAAACGGATTGGCCGGAACCCGAAAAATAGAATATCTTGCTATCCCTCGTTACGAAGGAAAGTATGTTATTCCCCCGGTAGAATTTTCCTATTTCGATCTTAAAAGTCGTTCTTATAAAACATTGAAATCACCGCAATATACCATCCAGGTCGCAAAAGGCGATCCGGTTAAGACGACGGCGAGCAGCTATGTGAATCAACAGGAGGTAAAGGTAGAGGATGATATTCGTTTTCTGAAAACAGGGAAACCCTCTTTTCAATCTAAAGACGATTATTTTGTAGGATCGCTGGCCTACTGGCTGTGGTATATTATTCCTCTTGGATTGTTTATCGGTTTTTGCATTGTTAAACGTCAACAGGCAAAAGAAAATGCAAATATTGCTCTTGTTCGTAATAAACGTGCAAACAAAATAGCAATTAAGCGATTAAAAGTAGCCGAAAAATATTTGAAGGAACACAAACAAGAAGAGTTTTATAGTGAGGTGCTACGTGCATTATGGGGCTACTTTAGCGATAAGTTGTCCATTCCGCTTGCCAACCTGTCGAAAGATAACATTGAAAAAGAATTATCGGATTATAATATCGACGATGAATTAATAGAGACTTTCATGAGAATACTCAACACTTGTGAATTTGCTCGTTATTCTCCTGTAAAATCGGATATAGCAATGGATAATTTGTATAATGAAACTCTCGAAGCAATCGGTAGAATGGAAAATCAGTTAAAGTTGAAGAATAGCAAAAAACAAAAGTAACATGGTTCGATATAAATTCTTTTTATTACTGATTGGTGGTTTGATGGCTACTTTACTAGCCATCGCTTCACCGGATATTTTGGATGAAGCATCTGAAGCATACAGAAAGGATGATTATAAAAAAAGTATAGAATTGTATGAAAGAGTGATTACTGAACATCTTGCAAAAGGTGAAGAATCACCCGAACTCTATTACAACTTGGGTAATGCCTATTTTCGAGATAATCAGATTGGGAAAGCTATTTTAAATTACAATAGAGCATTGCTTCTTTCGCCTGGAGATAGTGATATTCGACATAATTTGCGTTTTGCAAACACACGCATTGAAGATAAAATAGTTCCATCTAATCGTTTTTTTCTTGCTGATTGGTTTAATAGTATACAAAATCTTTTTAATTCCAATACTTGGGGTATTATTGCGATTGTATTATTTTTTCTTTTTTTAGGTTGCATGAGCATTTTTCTTTTTGTTCGTATTTTGTGGATGCGAAAGTCAGCATTTTATACCGGGATTGTAATATTTGTGTTGGTGATTGCGGCTAATGTATTTGCTTTTAATCAGAAAAATGTGCGTATACATCGCAATAGTGCTGTGATAATGGCTCCGGCTGTTTCTATTCGTACATCGCCTGATCCGAACAGTAAGGAACTTTTTCAGCTTCATGAAGGCACTACCGTTAAGATCAGAAAAACCGATGGAGATTGGCACGAAATAGAAATTGCTAATGGGAGTGTTGGCTGGATCCCGAAAGAGTACATTGAAATTATATAGATAGCGCATTTTATTGTCGATATTTTTATTATTTCTTCTTTATTGGTAATGACCATTGAAAAGAAATATTTTTGATAAAATGATTGGCGATATATAATTTTTTTCGTAAGTTTAAAGCGTGAATATTGTTGTCAATTGAGTCATTAATCATAAAAAAATTAAAATCCATGGCAAGAACGATTACATTTAACGAATTAAGAGCATTTAAAGACAAACTCCCTAATGGAAGTATTCGCAAAATAGCTCAGGATTTGGGTCTTGAAATTGAAACGGTACGGAACTATTTTGGGGGGTATAATTACAAAGAGGGAAAGAGTGTGGGAATTCATATGGAGCCAGGTCCTGATGGAGGAATCGTGGTATTAGATGATACTACAATTTTTGATAAAGCATTGGAGATTTTGGGATTAACCGATTATCCTGAGCCAATGGAAGAGAAAGAAAAAGATATTATCTAATTAAAAGTCGTAGAAGATTGAATATTTTCTTCTATCAATAGAAGAGGGAGTGAATATTTTCCGCCAAAAAAGAGTAAAATGAAAAACAAAGAAAAAGAACTAAACCAAAAAGATGAATTGGTAACAGTAGCCATTCATACATATGAAAAAGCACAAATTCTTAAATCCATCCTTGAAGCTAACGAAATTCCTACTATAATCACTAGTGTAGATATCATTCAGCCAAATCCTGCAGGAAGTTTTCGTGTAAGAATCAGAAAAAGTGATTTGCCTGAAGCTTTGTCTATAATAGAAAATGCCGATCTTTCTTATGTCGGTAAAACTGATGAAGAAAAAATTAAAAGTAAAGATCAAGAGATCAAGAACGAAATTCTTGTTCCTGTGGATTTTTCCAATTCGTCGATGAGGGCATGCGAGTTTGCATTTCGGTTGGCGAAGGATCTTGGCTGCGAGATAAAACTTATGCATGTTTTTTTCTCTCCCTATTATCCTGTATCCATGCCTTTTGGTGAATCATACACTGTTCTTCCTCCTGATGAGGAACTGTATCTAGATGTTCGAGAGAGGATGGAGAAGGAAATGAAAAAATGGGTTGATATGTTGAATGAGAAAATTGCTGCGGGAGAACTTCCCGAAATTACTTTTTCTTACGTTTTGCAAGAGGGGTTACCAGAGCAGGAGATTATCAATTATTCCAAAAAGATGCATCCTATGGCTATCGTGATGGGAACAAGAGGTGCTAGCCAAAAAGACATTGATCTTATTGGTAGTGTAACGGCAGAAGTAATAGATGGATGTAAAACCCCCGTTTTTGCCATTCCTGATCAGGCTCCTCCTAAATATTTGAGTGAAATGAAAAAATTGGGCTTTTTGACCAATTTCAGAGAAAGAGAGTTTGTTGCTTTTGATCGTATGATGAAATTTATAGGTAAATATCCCATCAAGGTTTATCTTGTTCATGTAAATAAAAAAGAGGATATGTGGAATGAGATCAAATTATCAGGAATTCGTAATTTTTTAGGAAAAAAATATCCCTCACTCGAAACTGATTATAAATTGATAGATAAAGTAGATGAGCCGCTAGAAGTAGTTATTGATAGATTTGTGAGAGAAAATGAGATAGACATGCTTGCCATGTCAAGTTCTAGGCGAAATATTTTTGCTCGTATGTTCAATCCTGGTCTGGCGAGGCGCATGCTTTTCCATTCGCAGACTCCATTGTTGGTATTGAAATAGTTTATAGAAATATAGGTATAAAATTAAAGAGGGTGATTATCACCCTCTTTAATTTTATATATAACATAATAATATTATCGCCCTATTTAATCCCTAATTTTGTTTTAACCATTTGCGTTACATCTGTGGCGGAATCGCTTACATAAACGATAGGTGAAGAAGGAGTCGCAACATCTAAAATATAGGTAAACCCATTCTCATCACCTACTGCTTTAATTGCATTTTGGATTTTTTGATTAATCGGAGTAATTAATCTTTGGTATAGTTCTTGGGCTTCTTTTTGGCTGTTTTGTATATACAACTGATATCTTTCACTAATTTGTTCCAATTGTCTTTGTTGATCCTGTTTTACCGCATCACTGATGCTGGTACCCACTTTGCTAAATTCTTCCAACTTAGCATTATATTCTGTTTCTAAAGCAGAAGCATTTTTCTTGATTTCCTCTTGTTTATCGCTTAACTGTTTTTCGATATCGGGGATCTCGGGCATAGCGTTAAAAATTTCTTGAGAATTGATATACGCTATTTTAATTTCCTGCGCTGCAATGCTCATACTTAGAGGAGCTATCGCAAAAAGTAAGATAAGTAATTTTTTTGGTATCATAAATTTCTTCATTGTTTATAATTTCAAAAATAGCAAACAAAGATAAATTATTTATTTTTAATATCCTAATTTTGCTAGGACTTGATCACTAATGTCTATATCAGGCGATGCGAAAATTATGGATGTCGCGGATGATCTGTCGATTACTGTTTTATATCCTGCTGAAAAAGAGATATCTTTTATTGCATTATAAATTTCGTCTTGGATTGGTTTCATGTGTGCTTCACGACGTTTAAATAATTCTCCTTGAGGACCAAAATATTTATCGCGCAACTTTTGAATTTCTTTTTCCTTAGCCACAATTTCATTTTCACGTTTTATTTTCTCACTGCCTTCAAGTGTGTCAATATCAGCCTGATATTTTTTATACATTTCCCCTACATCTTTCACAAGACTGTCAATTTCGTTTTGCCATTGTTGAGATATGATTTCCAACTCTTTATTTATGTTCTCGTATGCGGGAATTTTTTTGAGGATGTATTCCATATCTATTAAGGCGTATTTTTGTGCATAACTATTCATGGTCAATGCAAAGAATATTCCGATTAATAATAAATTTTTTTTCATATTTTGTTTGACGTTATGGTTATATGGTTTGCTAATTTGTTTAATGTTTCTCTTTTTGTTTTTAGAAATTTTTAAAATTCTTGTCCAATTATAAAATGGAATTGGCTGCCACCATAATTTCTGCTTCCGTTAATGGGATCGAAACCATATGCCCAGTCAATGCCCATTAGTCCGATCATTGGTAGGAAGATGCGGGCCCCAACACCTGCAGATCGTTTCAAATCAAATGGGTTAAAATTGTTCAAATCTCGCCAAGCATTCCCTGCCTCAAGAAAGGCAATGCCATAGATGGTTGAATTTGGTTCCAGAATAAATGGATAGCGAAACTCAAGTCCGAATCGTGTATAAGCCCTTGCCTGAGTGGCGATCGAGTTGTTCTCATAACCTCGTAAAGCAATATTTTCTGTAGCAAATGAACTTGAATAACCGGTCATCCCATCGCCTCCAACATCGAATGTTTCAAAAGGAGTTGGCTTATTTTTGTCATAATAGCCTAAAACACCAAATTCAGCTCTTGTAGCAATAACTGGTGTGCGTTTTACGGAAAGAGATGTAAGCGGCGTAAAGGTGCGCATTTTAAGTTTCCATTTATGGTATTCGTTCCATTTGTACTTGTTGGGATCATCGAAAGCCATCTTTGCATAGTCTTTCCCATCCCATAAAGAAAAGGGAGGTGTTGCGGTTACGTTTAACGAAAATTGAGAACCTGTTCGAGTATAAATAGGGTTGTCGATAGAATTTCTAGCCAATGTTAAGTTTAACGTTATACTATTGCTTGTGCCTGTCTGGAAAGGGAAATAGTTCCATGTCCAATTTTTTAGTTTGTAACGTTGATAACCTAATTCTCCTTGTATATAGAAATAATCATCGGGCCATTCTAAACGTTTTCCATGTCCTACTGAAACACCTATTATTGTGAAAAGCTGATTTGGATCGTAGGCATATTCTGCTAAATCCTGATAATCGTAACCGCCGTACCCATAACCACCATATCCATACCCATATCCGTAGTAATAGGGATTATACATGTCATAGTAGGAAGTCTGGGAATAGTAATTGGTGTTTAATCTCGTATATCTTGAATAGTAAAGACTTACAGAGAAGTTATTGGGTCGGCTTCCTCCAAACCACGGTTCAATAAATGTAAACTGATAAGATTGATAATATTTCCCGTTGGTTTGAGCACTTAATATGAGTGTTTGACCTTCTCCTTGAGGAATAATCCCCTTATACGAACTAGGATTTAATAGGTTTTTTAACGAGAAATTATTCAGTCGAAGACTTAATTTTCCCACTAATCCGGTAACTCCCCAGCCGGCAGAAAATTCAATTTGGTCGTTTCCTTTTGATGTTAATGGATAAGTAATATCTACTGTTCCGTCATCAAAATTCGGTTTAATATCAGGTTGGAGGTTCTCGGGATCGAAATGGCCGGTTTGTGCCAATTCTCGAATAGTACGTATCAGATCGTCCTGACTGTAAACTGCTCCAGGTTTTGTTCGGAGTTCTCTGCGAATAACATCTTCATATACACGATCGTTTCCTTGGATAATTATACGTTTTATGGTTGCTTTTGGACCTTCGGTAACGCGAAGTTCCAAATCTACGGAGTCGTTTTCTATATTTATTTCGATGGGATCAATATTGGAAAAAAGGTAACCGTTGTTTTTATATAGTGTAATTACCGCATCTTCATCTATTAACAAACGCTCTTGCAGCTTTTTTTGATTATAAACATCTCCCTGTTGCATATTCAAAATTCGGCTCAGATCGTATGAGTTATAAACCGTATTTCCCACCCAATTGATAGAGCGAATATGGTATAAGGGGCCTTCTTCAACTTTGATTTCGATATTTACTGATTTTTCATTGTATTTATATACAGTGTCCCAAACGATTTCTGCATCACGATAACCTAATTCGTGATATTTTGCAATGAGATTTTTTTTGTCCGCTTCATAATTTTCTTTTACAAATTTTTTTGTTTTGAATAGGTTAGCCAGTTTCTTTTCGTTGGTTTTTTTCATCGCTCCTTTGAGTTTTTTATCAGAAACGGCCTTATTCCCCTCGATTTTTATTTGGTGAACACCTAATTTCTCTTTTTTATCTACTATTATTTCCAAAATAACCTGATTTTTATTCGATTCATCAGGTTTTTCTATGATTGTTACTTCTGCATCTCCAAATCCCTTTTCCTCGAAATACTTTTTTATAATAGCTTTAGCACTATTAATCTGGTTGGGGGTAATTTGGTTTCCCCTAACCATTCCTAATTTTTTCTCAATGTCTTCTTGTTCACCTTTTTTCATCCCGATGTAACGGATATCGGAAATCCTTGGACGGTCGGTTAATCTTATTTCCAACCAGATGCTGTCTCCTTTGATTTTGTTGGCAAGAATTTTAACATCCGAAAAAAGTCCTTGTTTCCAAAATCTTTCCACAGCATGGGTTATTTCTTCGCCGGGTACTTGTATTCGATCTCCTTTAGCTAATCCGGAAAATCCGATTAGTACAAAACTTTGGTCTTCGTACATCGTATTTTCAATACCGGTGACTTTAATGTCGGCAATGATATATTCTTTTGGTGTAGCTGTATAATTGATCACAGGGATAGTGTCAACATCAGTTTCCGATGATGAAGACATAACTAGTGGGGCAGATAGGGTTGTGTTATTAGGGATAGTATCATTAGCTGAGGATTGCTTATTCGATATAGGGAGTGATGTTTGAGCTAAAGATGTGACCCTAAAAAAGGCTATGAGAATAATTGCGAAATAAAATATCTTCTTCAACATTATTGTTTTTTTACCTTTTTCTCTTCTCGTTTAATGATTTAAATTGTGTTTCTTGTTTGGGAAATTTATTTTTCCGATTTAATCTGTTCGCTTATTTTGCCAAACCGACGTTCACGTCGTTGATAATCAATGATAGCTGCATAGAGATCTTCTTCTCGAAAAGCAGGCCAGAAAGTGTCGGTAAAATAGAATTCTGTATAAGCGGATTGCCAGAGCAAAAAATTACTCATGCGTTGTTCGCCTCCGGTTCTGATTACTAAATCCGGATCGGGAATACCTTTGGTGGCCAAATAATCAGAGAAAAGTGTTTCGTTAATATCGTCTACTTTTATTTTTCCTTTTTGCACGTCCTTTATTATTTTTTTTGTTGCTTCAACAATTTCCCATTTTGATGAATAACTTAATGCAAGTATCAATGTTAATTTTTCTCCTTTTGATGTTTTTTCTTCACATTCTTTCAGTGCTTTTTGAGTTTTAACGGGGAGTCGGGTTATATCTCCAATATTTTTTACTTTTATCTGATTCTGTACAAGATCGGCTGTTTCATTGGTGACAGCATGTAACATTAATTCCATTAAGGCGTTTATTTCTTCTTTAGGTCGGTTCCAATTTTCGATAGAAAAAACATAGATAGTCAGGTATTTTATATTTGCTTTTACCGCTGCTTCTACCACTTTCCTAACAGAAACAACCCCCTCTTTATGTCCTTCTGCACGTTCCAATCCATGAGCTTTTGCCCATCTTCCGTTTCCGTCCATAATGATGGCAATATGTGTTGGGACGGACGATTTATCTATTTTCTCTAATAGCGACATGTTATGATGTTGAAATTGTTCTTGCTATTATTTTTTATTTTGTGTTTAATCCTGATTCAATCATAATACAGAAAAGCGGGTTATCACCCTTTGATCTTTGTTGTTTCCGATTTCGATTTCTATTTCTATTTTAGGTTGACGCACTTTAATTTAATTAACTACCAGTCTGTTTAGCCTTCCTCTCCATACATCGGTAAGTTCGGTTTGACTCTCGGATGTTCCTCCAAATATCCAGATATAATTTTTTTTATCTACAATTACCGATGCATTTGTTCGGTAATTAAAAGAAGATGGCAATGTTTGGAGCGAATCTGCTAAATTCCATGCTATTCCATTTCCTTTTTCCGAAATGTACAAAACATTTTTGTTTTCAGTTGATGTCGTGAGCATATATATATTTTGATCATAAGGGAATAGAGTACTTCCTTGGGTTGGCATAGAAGCTGTTTTCCCGGATGTTGATATCGTAGTATTGTTTTTTTCTTGAATGATCCAAATTTTAGAATTTGGAGAATTGTCGGCATTTTTTCCACCCGAAAGGAACATATATTTTCTCCAAACAACGGTTGTGTCTTTTATGTTTGCGGCAGAAAATTGAGTGACGGGAAAATCATTAGGTATAGCATTCATTACGTGAAAAGATGTAAAGTCTAATGTTTTTGCAAATTTCAATACTCCTCTGTCATCTATGGTTGTTAATAGGGAATCTGTTGAAACGGATGGCAGGATACCATAAATCGCTTTCAACGGGTAAATAGTCGACACTATTGTCCATAAAGCTCCATCACTTGTTTTGTATAAATTGTCGGAATTATCTAATGCATATATTCCTGTGGGAGTTGAGATAATGCTTGAAAATTGCACATTAGGTGGCAAGCCGATTATATCAAGTTGGGTATTTGTTATACCGTTTGATGATTCAACTCCTTTTATACTTTGCCCCGATTTATAATAGGTGTAAAATTTATTATTGAAGACTACTGTTTTTTGCGCATCTACCGGAAGAGGCACATAGTTATCTGTCAATTTATTCCATACCAACAGGTTAGGATTTTGCTGATGAATATTAAGTTTAAACTCGTATTTTTTTGTTGTTATACCATCTTGAGCTACAACTTCGATGTGTTTTAATCGACTAATATCGACGGAGTCTGTGTTATTCCAGAAATAAGTACTATCAGGATTCTGTAAATGAATTACTACGCCTGCTGCAAATTTCAATTCGAGAGTGAGGTATGCATTTTTAGGTTCGAATCCAAAATCCAATGAATCACGATTATAGATAAGACGTGAACGTTGATCAATGGAAAATTTGGCGTTAGTCAATATCCCTGTTGAATCGTATGCTGCAGAAAGGGTTATTCCATATATTTGGGCATCCGATGATAATTCAATATCTGAATCATTTGTATTTAGGCATGAGGAAAATATGATTATCCCCAACAATAAAGTTAAACTCCAACTAAAGTATTTTATAGTCATTTGTTTCCGAAAATATTGTATGCTATTTTAAGTAATACAAAAGTAAAAAGTTTTTTGGCTTTTACCATATTGAAATTGTTATTTAAAGAAAATTTCGAGATATTTTGTTCTTTAAATGAATCTGAAATGAATCGAGATATTGTTTTATTTTGATTCTATCTCCTTGAATATAGGGAGCTTTTATGCCTTTATTTAATATTTTTGATGATATTTCGATATAGGCTTCATCCCACAAATTTTCCGCAATGAGTGTAGTTAATAATCGGGCTCCTCCTTCTACAAGTATCGATTGGATATTTTCCGCGTACAAACATTTTATGATTTGTGCCGTACTATCTGAGGAAAAGTCAATCACGATAGGCTTTACATTTTCTTTTTTTGTGAGATAATTGGGATGTTCTGTAAAAACGAGGATTTTCGCATCGTTGTTGAAGATTTGAGCATCGGGTGGGATTTTGTTTTTTTTGTCTATTGTTATTCGAACAGGGTTTTCGCCGAACCATTTTCGAGCTGTTAATTTGGGATTATCCATAAGTACTGTATTAGTGCCTACCATAATCCCCTGTATTTGCGTTCTGAGTTTATGAATAACAATCTCTGTGATTTCGTTCGATATTTTTGCAGGGGGATTTTGGGAGAATAGAGAACGTTCGTGGTCGATAAATCCATCGTTACTTTGTGCCCATTTCAAGATGATGTATGGTCTTTCGTAAAGCTGATTGACAAAAAAAACACGATTCAGCTCTTTTGCTTCGTTTCTTAATGTTCCTTCTGTTACTTCAATTCCGGCATCCCGCATCATTTGTATTCCTTTCCCTGATACCTTAGGATTAGGATCTCTTGTGGCTACTACCACACGAGGTATTTTCTTCGAAGTAATCAGTTCTGCACAAGGGGGCGTTTTACCATAGTGTGTACATGGCTCGAGAGAAACATAAAGAGTGGATTCTTGTAGTAGCGCTAAGTTTTTAACGGAATTTATTGCGTTTACTTCCGCATGAGGCTCTCCCAGTTTTCTGTGATACCCTTCTCCTATGATTCGCTCATTATGTACGATAACGGCTCCTACCATGGGATTGGGCATTACGTAACCTTTGCCTTTGCGGGCAAGTTGCAAACATCGATACATATATTTTTCGTCTGTTGCCATTTTTCCTATCTTTGCGGCATATGATAAACGATCCGATTGTCTACTTACGAAACGAATTATCTGGTTTTTATACTTCAGAAGAGATAAAAAGATTTACATATCTTATTCTGAAAGAAGTATGCGATTTATCGCTTCCGGATATTGTAACATGCAAATTTAGCGATTTATCAGATGCTCAATGCAAGAAAATTCAAGATATTACCTCCAGGTTGAAAAATTATGAACCTTTGCAATATATTTTTGGTAAAACGGAGTTTTATGGGATGGAATTTGAAATCAATCCTTCGGTGCTGATTCCGCGCCCGGAGACTGAAGAACTGGTAGAATGGATACTTTTAGAAAATGATTTGACAAATCCTCGAATACTGGATATAGGGACAGGCAGTGGGTGTATTGCAATTTTATTGTCTAAGAAAATTGTTGGTGCAGAAGTTCATGCTTGGGATGTTTCGTCAGAAGCTTTGGAAGTAGCCAAATTAAATGCTAAAAAAAACGGGGTTGAAATTTCTTTTCAACAAGTGGATATCATGCAAAAAATCCCTATTGATATATTGTTTGACATTATTGTAAGTAATCCACCTTATGTAACGGAAAAAGAAAAGCAAGGAATGGAACAGAATGTCCTTAAATATGAACCACCTCAAGCATTATTTGTTTCGGATGATGTTCCGTTGGTTTTTTATGATCGTATATCTGATATTGCCTTACAAAAATTGAAAAAGAGGGGAAAATTATATTTCGAAATCAATCGCCTCTATGGCAGAGAAATTATTGAGATGCTTAAAAGTAAAGGGTTTTCCCAAGTGGAATTAAAAAAGGATATTTCGGGAAATGATCGGATGATTAAGGCAAGAAAATAAAAGAAATGAAAGAAAAAGTGCCCCGACAGATAACGGAAGAAAAAGCTTTTGCTCTCATGGCAACTTTGTGTGCTAAGCGAGAGTATTGTACATTGGATATTCGAAAAAAACTAAGTCGGTACCTTTTGGATGATGATGCTATTGATAAAATTATTGATCGGTTAAAAGCTGAAAAATATATTGATGAAGCACGTTATTGCCACAGTTTTATCAATGATAAATTGCGATTTAATAAATGGGGGCGCAAGAAAATTGAATTTGCTTTGAAACAAAAACAAATTCCTTTAGAGTTTATTTCTGATGCTTTTTTGAAATTTTCCGATGAAATGTTGAACGAATCGCTTGAAACGTTACTCAGGAACAAACTCAAAACCATAAAGTCAGATTCCGACAAAGCGAAACGCTCCAAATTGATTCGATTTGCAATTGGGCGTGGATTCGTTATGGACGAAACGCTAAGATGTGTGGAAAGAATTTTATCGGGGGAATGAAATTATCTGAGATTGTACACGAATTTTCTTATCTTTTCTTCCCGGATTGTTGTGTGATTTGTGGAACAAAATTACTTTCTCCAGAGGAAAGTGTTTGTTTGGAATGTTTATACAAATTACCAAAAACAAATGATTTTAAAGAAGTTGACAATAGTACCGAAACATTGTTAGCTGGTCGTTTCCCTTTTGAACGTGCAGCATCGTTTTGTGAGTTCTCGAAAGAAGGGATGTTTCAATCCATCATACATCACATCAAGTATAATCATAGAGAGAAGTTGGGAGTTGCTATGGGGCGATTGTTTGGGCAAGACCTTTTGGAGAGTGATTTCATTTGTTCGATCGATGTGATTGTTCCTGTTCCTCTTCATCCAAAGAAACAAAGAGAAAGAGGGTACAATCAATCCGAAAGAATCGCTGAAGGATTTTCCGAAGTCACAGCTATTCCGATATCACGTGACAATTTAGTTCGAATTGTTTATAATCCCACTCAAACCAGACTTAGCAAAACTCAGCGATGGGAAAACGTTAAAAATATTTTTAAGGTGACGAATCCATCGGAATTTGCCGAAAAGCATATTCTTTTAGTCGATGATGTTGTAACAACCGGTTCTACGCTTGAAGCTTGTGCGATTGCCTTGGGTAAGTGTTCCAATATAAAGATAAGTGTTGCAACTTTGGCTAGAGTTTTGTAACTGCATGTTGAGTTTGCAACATATATTTAATAAAGAAGGAGACCGAAGTCTCCCTAAAATTAACTATTATGTTGCTTATGAAAAAATACA
>CAYUIY010000041.1:0-19610 GCA_964444915.1 uncultured Dysgonomonadaceae bacterium | reverse complement strand
AATCGTTTTCCGACAAGGAAAAAACCCGATAGGTTCCTTTTGTCGCAATTTCATTTCCATGGAGATTTTTGGCAGAAAAGACAATAAGGGGAGCTTCATCCTTCTCCCATTTCTCCGGCATCTCAATGTTCAATATCATAGAAACATCGCCAACAACAACATCATAATTTCCCGTCTGACTTTCACCATTTATATCAGTAACCACCGCTTCCACCGAAAAAGTATATACAGCAGGCAAAATAGGATCGACATCCGATTTACGAGGAGTGAATTTTATTTCAAACACACCATTTTCATCGGTAACTACCGTACCCCCATCAAAATATTCGGAAGAACCAATCCACGATCGCCACCAAGGTTGCCGACGGACAATGCGATAATTCACACCCGCATGCTGTATCTTTATTCCCGAAAAACTTTCGGCTTTGCCTTTCAATGTAATTTCTTCTCCGAAAACATAAGTTTGGTCGATTTTATCGAAAGTCACTTCAAAAGTAGGACGTTTATACTCTTCCACCCTGAATTCTACCGCTTGATCTTCACAAACAAGCTGAAAATATCCCGACAATACATTACGTGGAAGAACAAATTCCCCTGCCACAGAACCGAACTCATTGGTAGTCAGCATTTGTTTTGCTATTTCCTGCTGATTAGCATCTTTCAGTATAACTGCCAGCGTTTTATTTTGTAAAACGGAAACTTCCCCATCCATTCGAGCAACAATCGCCTTAAAATAAACCGTCTGCCCCGGACGATACAAATTTCTGTCGATAAACAAATTGACGGTTTCGCGACTACTTTCTCCGAATACATATCGTTCATACCGATAGGGCAAGGGAGAAAGCAAAGAGCAACTATCCTTTCCCAAGGCCACACGATAAAATAAATCCCTCCTCTTCTCTATGTTGGGCAACTTCAATAAAGCTCTGCCCGATTCATCAGCTGTAAAAATATCTTCTTTCCTGTAATACCGATTCCGCCAATCCCCTTCTAGTGAATAAAGATGAATCTGTGCCTTTTTTATTGGTTTTCCGGTTACTCTGTCTACCGCAAAAAACTCATAGTTATTCGAATTCAATGCCCGGGAGAAGGAAGACAAATCCGAAACCGAGAAATAATAGGCAGCTTTGTCGTCCGTTTTTTTATCTGTCTCGAATTCCAGTTTATACGTCCCATACTCGTGTATATCGACAAAAAACGACGCTTCCCCAAATCGATAAGGCTCGAGAGGAGGCAACTCCAATATCCTATTTCCGACAAACGTCTTCTTCTCGTTTTTTATCAATCCTTCATCGTTACGATACGAGACAGGCGTGGAAAGACGATAAAGTTTAGCCGTCACCTTTTGAAGATTCCTATACGTTATTTTTAATTTCTTCTCGCCGCCCGGAGTGAATGTTCTTTCACCCTCGATAACCAGTGAAGGATGGGTAAGGACATTCAACTTGTTTTGTAAAATGCCTATTCGTTCATATTGGGGAAATTGCTCTATCCCCTTTTTTAAAAGTTCGTATGCTTTTCTGTTTTTGTCAACTTGCAGTGAATCATCAGAACGATAATTCAACGTGTGCACAGGTGCATCCAGGTAGAAATCGGCTATTTTATCGATAATCTCCACACTCATTGGATTGTTTTCCCATTGCGTGAGCAGATTCTCCAACGCAGGCAACGCATATTTATCAAAGGCCGACGGCAAATTTCGCAAATACTCCAGCTTACTCAACTCGACAAGCAATACAGATTCGTTCATTTCCCGATCCAGCAATGAGATCAACAGTTTCCGATAGGTCTCCAACGCCCATAGATGATATTCTGCAGCGGAAGGGTCGAATGCCAATTTTACATACACCTCTGTAGAGGCAAACAACAACTCCTGTCGAATATTCTTCTTTGCCAACGTTACGCTTAAATCTTCATTTCCACTCAATCCACTAAAAAATTCAATTGCCCGTCGTGCCAAAAAATCGTACATTGAAGGAAAAAACCTGCGTGAATCTTTGCCCAGTTTCACTACAGTTGCGTACGTTTCCACTTTCGTTCTTTCCAATTTCACACGGGGTACCAAAGAGGCATTCAAATGTTCAACTACTTGATCAAAGAAAATATTTTTTGTCCACTCCTTCATATCCGAAGGCACATATCCGACTAAAGTGGTCCGGCGATCAATCTCTCTCCGGTATTTGTGATAATACTGCAAATAAAGCTCGCCCAAGAGGGAATGCAAAACCGACTTTTCCACATCGTCCGTACTCCTCAACAGCATCTCGTTCAAATTAACAAAAACAAGGGTATCGTTTTCGGTATCTGTAGCCAATGCATACTTTCCCTGATGAATGAGGGCTTTGATCACCTGCGGACTATTTTTTTCGGCAATCGCCTTGCGTAAAATATTGTCTACAACTTCTGAAGCCGATTGAGGTAGCGATTTTTTTTCGAATTCGACCACTTTCATCCATTCGTCTTCATAAGGGTCTTTATTCATCGGTAGGTTATTCTGGGGAAAAACTCCTGCAGCACAGGCCAGAAGGAGCAATGTAAGGTAAATTTTGTTCATAGGTGCGTTGTTTGCGAATAATTGAATCGACTATTCTTTTAACAATTTCAGCTACTTTTTGTTTTGATTGAAAAGGGAATAGAACAAAGAACAGATGCGAAAGGAACAAGGAAATAGAACAATGGGCCGGGATCGCCGGAAAGAAGCAAAAAAGCCGGTATCTTCTTTCAATGCATGCTATAAAAGAAGATACCGGTAAATAGAAAATCAAACTTCCGTTTACTCCGTCTCTACAGTCAGCGGTGCAACGGCAAGTCCTAATTTATCGTTTGCGGTAAAGGCAATCCAGTAAGTATATGGAGTTCCTTCTTCATCGTCGGCAGGTTTAGCTTGTACAAGCCTCCATGAAGTCACATCATACTCGGTACTTTCTCCGTCAACAGTTACCGTCAGTTTTCCTACGGGAGTTGTATCTTCGGCTTTTACTGAAGCGCTTTCTTCTTCTTCACCCTCACCGCCGATTTTATCTTCAGTATCCTTGAATGTCAGCACCAGAGACTCATCCTCCTCTTCGTTTATCCAGGAAAAGGTAACCGTCTTGTCTTCCGCTTTAGTTAACATAAAGGTACCTGCATCCTTACCTTCTACCTTCGTATACGTATCCCATTTGATTCGTGCGGTGGGATCTTCTTTTTCATCCTCAAAGGGGTCCACTTTTACAGCAACGGCTATGGTACCTTCCAGTCCGTTTTTATCTGTTACCTTTACAGTAGTATTGCCTTCCTTCACTCCCTTGATTGTTATATCACCACCGTCTACTGTTGCTTTGACAACGGTCTCATCAACCGGTGTTGCTTTATAAGGAGCTTCTCCACCCCTCACTTTCACAACAGTTTCCGCGCCAACAAACACTTCAACGCTATTTTTATCAAAAGTCAATTTGTCAATACTGTCATCATCATCACACGCAACAAAAAACACACCGGACAGCATCAAGCTCAATAAATAAATGGAAAATCTTTTCATAATAACTTTCTTTTTTAATAGTTTAAAAAATAGTGTAATCTGTGTAGTTGAGATCTCGTATACACATAATACAAGATGGTTGAAAAAGCAAAACGCTGCACGAAAGCACAGATTTTAACCATGCTTAACGTATTTGCAACTCCCTTTAACAGAAACAAACTCCATGTTTTTCGTATGTAAGTATTTATTCAGCAAAATCTAAGGTTGGAAAGAAAGTTATTTTTCCGGTTTCATAACTACTCCTGTTTTCTTTCTGCCGTTTATCTTTATGGTTATGGGATGATCAAAATGTACATGACGAATAAAATCGGTTTCATATGCAGCCGGCTGAGCATTCAGAAATGCTTCATCAAAGAACCCCCCGTCTTCCAAAAAAGGATGAATAGTAAAATAACCAACCCCAAACGAAGTAAGATTCTGAAAAAAATGCGCACTTTGACTAGGTTCTACGCGATAACTTTCTAACCCGGCCTCCACAATAAGGCGTGCTTGACTAATATGAGGCCATTTTACGGGAATTCCCAACCATGGATCGGAAGATCCCCACCGACCTGGACCAATGAGAATATAATTTCTGTCACTGTCGATAAAAGTTCTGTTCAGCTTCTCTATCTCACGCGCAGTCAGCGAATTATTAGCTGCATCAAACGATTCTGTCTTGACATAAACTACATCATAAACATCATTTGAAATACCGTTTCCTAATGCACTTTCTGAATACAAGATGGTTTGTGTTTTTTCAATTTTCGAAAGGTCTTCCGAAACCATTTCTCTACCCTCAACAATAGGACGGATCTGTAACAAGTAAAAAGCTCCTTTCTTTTGATCCTTAATATTTACGGCAAACTCAATTTCCACCGGACGTCCCATCTCTCGTTGCCCCACTTTCAATACTTTATTCAAAATCTTGGCAAGAGGAAACATATTGTGCTGGAGAATATGTGCAAAAGAAATAATTTTGCGCCCTCCGGGATAATATCCCTCACGAATAACCTGATCCAACGGATCGTAAGTCGATGAAATATATCTTAATGCCCCATCATTCTCTGCTTCTTTTAATCCCAATCGCAAAAGATTAAAACTATCATCTACAGGAAACTCTTTTATTGTATTATTTGTATCGAGTGCATAAAAACGCTTTTGTGTTTCTTTCAAAGCCATCTCCAAGGTACTCAATTGAAGAATATTAGAAGCATGCAAAGGAGAAAAACGCAACCCCATATTACCGTCAACAATGTATTTTCCCAATCCCAATCCCATGTTCACTATTCCATCTTCCGGTTTTTCGTTTCCGATGGGATAATAATTGATCGAACGAGCTACACCCGAAATAGTCGGATAAAAACGCGAACCGTACTGTGATCCCACAACTTCCTGCAATAAAATCGCCATTTTCTCCTGATCGATAAAATTCCTGGTAGCCGCCATATATGTTTTGCTATCTTTATAAAAAACCGAAGCATAAACGGCTTTGATACCGTCACTAATCATCCGCACCATTTCACGCTTATCATTCACAAAGGGAATCATATAAGTGGAATAAATTCCCGCAAAAGGCTGATAGCAGGAATCTTCAAGAAGGCTGGATGAACGAATGGCTATGGGGGCGTTAATTGCATCGAGAAACACTAAAAAATCATTGATCAGCCTTTCCGGCAGTTTTGCAGACAAAAAAAGTTTTAGAATCTCATCATCAGGCAAATCCGACAGCGCAAGCGGGTACAATTGGTTGGTTTCCATGAATTCATCAAAAATATCGGTACAAAGCACCACTGTACGCGGGATAAGAACCGGAAAATTTTCATACGAATTAAACTCCAGATGCATTTTCACCATGCTTCCCATGAACGCCAGCCCACGTCCCTTGCCACCCAACGAACCTTCTCCGATACGGGCAAAATTGGAAAACTGATCGAAACGATCTCTCTCGAAAATCGCCACCACACCCGTATTTTTCATGCGCCGATATTGAACAATAGCATCATAAATCAGTTCGCGTGCCTCTTCCATACTCTCGTACTCCGAAACATCAATCCTTTTCAGCATTTCTGCAACAGGAAACATGGCACGCGAATAAAAAAAACGAGAAAAATGGTTGTGTGAAAGATGATAATACAGCGAATCGTCGGGTATTTTTCGGATAGTGTTCTGCAATTCTTTCAGATTTTTTATTCGGAAGATCTCTTCTTTAGTTTGAGGATGGACAATAATGAAATCACCAAAGCCAAAATTTTCTTTCATTACTTTGCGTAGATCCTGAGGAAATGTTTTGGAATTTTTATCGATAAACGAAGCATTTATTTCGGCAGCGTATTTCTCATTTTCACTCTCAGATGAAGCATAAATAATAGGGATGCATTTGTCTTGACTACGAATCCATTCGCATAATTTTTTGCCTGCTAGTTTGTCTTTTACACCTTCGCGATTAAAACTCATATCGGAAATAACACCAAGCATATTATCTCCGAACTTTTGGTAGAGATCCATCGCTTCCTCATAATTTCGTGCTAAAAGTATTTTGGGTCTGCCTCTCATCCGAAGCATGCGCTGATGTTCATTGAGTGCTTCTCTCGAAAATTCTTTCGATTCATACAACACAAATTTATATAAAAGCGACAATACCGATGAGTAAAACCGAACGGAGTTCTCAACCAACATAATAGTTTGCACTCCAACAGTTTTTACATCGTGTTCCACATTCATGCGATCCTCAATAAGCTTGATGATAGCCAGCAATAAATCGGTATTGCCCAACCAACTGAAAACGTAATCAATACTGCTAAGATCTTCTTTCGCCAAAGCCTTAGTAACACTTTTAGAGAAAGGGGTCAAAACCACAATTGGAATATGAGGATGCTCAGCTTTAATGTTTTTCGCCACTTCAAACACCTCGCTATTATCCATGTTGGGCATACAAATAACCAATTCGTAACGATTGGATTTCAGCTCATTCATTGCTTCTTTTCCGGTACTCACCTGAGTAAAAAGCGGCGGATAACGAAGGTTGAGCGATGCATACTCGTTGAAAATCTGTTCTTCCACACGACCGTCGTCTTGCAAAATAAACATATCGTAGCGCGAAGCAATCATCAGAATATTATAGATGCGCTTGTTCATCAATTTGACGAATGGCGTATCGCGAAACTGAAACTGCCTAATGTCGTGAGACTTAACTACAGATTTAGAAAGGGTTGATTTCATGTAAATTTTCTATTTATCTGAATACAAACTTAATCAATTTTGATGAATTTCTTTACATAAGAAACTGCTTTTGCTTTTCATTCCACGCACTATTCACAAACACTCAAGATATAAAGAATTTTTATATCTTTGTTTTAATTATAAGGTATATTTTGTTATTCGCTCGTTGATCAGCCATAAAACGAATTCCTTATAGCGTAAATCCTTTTTCTGTTTTTCTCTTATCCCGACTCAAGTTTTTTAAACTGAAAATCTAAGAGAGAAGAGATAAGTGTTTTTTATTCATTTCATACACATCAAAAAAATTAGAACTATGGGGAAAGTAATGATTATTGGCGCAGGAGGTGTTGCTACTGCGACTGCACATCAGCTGGTAAAAGTACCGGAAGTCTTTGAGGAAGTATTAATAGCTAGCAGAACAAAAGAAAAATGCGATAACATTGTAAAAAAAATCAACAAGGGCAATTTTCACACTGCGCAAATAGATGCAATGCAAGTGGATGAACTGGTGTCGCTCATCAGGGACTTTAAACCCGACATGGTGATGAATCTTGCTCTGCCTTACCAGAATTTAGCTATCATGGAAGCATGCCTGAAAACGGGTGTTAGCTATTTAGATACAGCCAGTTATGAATCACCTGACAATCCCCATCTCTATTACATCGAGCAATGGTCATACTTCGACAAATTTAAAGAAGCCGGAATAACGGGAATACTCGGTTGTGGTTTTGATCCCGGGGTCACCGGTGTGTTCACAGCTTATGCAGCCAAACATTATTTCGACGAAATACATTACTTGGATATAGTAGATTGTAATGCCGGCGATCACGGTAAATATTTTGCTACCAATTTTAATGCAGAAATCAATATTCGTGAAATTTCTTCCCCCGGCATTTACTACAAAGAAGGAAAATGGATCGAAACAAAGCCTCTTGAAATACATCGCACAATTGCTTATCCCGAAATTGGAGAAAGAGAAAGCTATTTGCTTTTTCACGAAGAGTTGGAATCGTTGGTAAAACACTATCCAACCATCAAGCAAGCACGCTTTTGGATGACATTCTCCGAACGCTATCTTACTGTTTTGGAAGTTTTACAAGGATTGGGACTTACTTCTATCAAACCCATCAATTATCAAGGTATGGAGATAGTGCCTTTGCAATTTATAAAAGCCATTCTCCCCGACCCGGCTGCTTTGGGAGAAAATTATAAAGGGAAAGTATCTATCGGAGTACAGCTCAAAGGCATTTATCAAGGGAAAGAGCGGAGTTATTATATTTGGAGTAATTTGGATCACGAAAAAGCATACAAAGAAACCGGAACACAAGCCGTTGCCTATTCCACCGGCGTACCGGCAATGGTAGGGGCGCTAATGTATATGAAAGATATATGGAGAAAACCGGGCGTATATAACGTTGAACAATTCGACCCGGATCCCTTTTTAGAAGCAATGCCTAAATATGGAATCGATTGGCAAGAAGCAATAGACATTCCGTTACCTATTGACAAAGCAGAACAACAGTAAAAAACAACAAATGGAAAATGCCGTACTATAAAGTCGGCTAAAAAAATTGATATTACACATCAATAAGGTGAGATATAAAAGTTTATTCTACTCATTTGATTGATTAAAAAAATTATCTTGTATCTTTGCACCTTTGAAAATCATCCGATTTATGCACGAAAAAATAATCATTCTCGATTTCGGCTCGCCGACAACACAACTCATAGGCCGAAAGATAAGGGAGCTGAACACCTATTGTGAAATAGTACCTTACAATAAGTTCCCTTACAACGATAAAACCGTAAAAGGAGTAATATTGTCCGGGAGCCCTTTTTCGGTAAACGATCCCGACGCTTTTAAAACCGATTTAAGCACAATCCGTTCATATTATCCGGTACTGGGCATTTGTTACGGCGCACAACTCATAGTCCAATCATCGGGAGGAGAAATAGGCAAAAGCAGCAGCCGTGAATATGATCTTGCACGGTTACGTATATTGGACCATTCCGATGCGTTGCTTGGTAATCTGCCACAAGACTCACAGGTATGGCTGTCGCTGAGCGATACTATTCTTCGTTTACCTGAGAATTTCCGAATTATTGCCTCAACAGAAAAAGTAGAAGTTGCAGGATATAAAGTAGAAGACGAACCTACATGGGGAATACAGTTTCATCCCGAGTCGTCGCATACAGAGCAAGGTATGCAAATTCTGGATAATTTCCTCACCATTTGCGGATGCCAAAAAGACTGGACTCCGGAATCGTTTATCGAAACCACCATTAAGCAACTGAAAGAACAATTAGGCGACGATAAGGTTATTCTGGCACTTTCGGGAGGAGTAGATTCATCGGTAACGGCCGTGTTGCTGAACAAAGCCATTGGCAAAAACCTAACATGTATTTTTGTGGATCACGGACTGTTGCGAAAGAATGAATTCGAAAAAGTACTGGCCGATTACCAGGATATGGGATTAAACGTTATCGGTGTGGATGCCAAAGAGCGTTTTTACAAAGCATTGAAAGGGGTTACCGATCCCGAAAAAAAACGAAAAATTATCGGAAAAGGCTTTATCGAGATTTTTGAAGAGGAAGCGCGCAAACTGAAAGATATCAAATGGCTGGCTCAGGGAACCATTTATCCCGATATCATCGAATCGCTTTCCGTTACAGGCACAACCATAAAAAGCCACCACAACGTGGGAGGCCTTCCCGAAAAAATGAACCTCAAACTTTGTGAACCCCTCCGTATTCTGTTTAAAGACGAAGTGCGCCGCATCGGATTGGCACTAGAAATGAAACCTCAACTCATCTATCGTCATCCGTTTCCGGGTCCCGGGCTTGGAATCCGCATCCTTGGCGAAATCACTCCCGAAAAAGTACGCATCGTACAAGATGCCGACGATATTTTCATTTCGGCACTTCACGCAGCCGATCTCTACGATAAGGTTTGGCAGGCCGGTGCTATTTTGTTGCCGGTACAATCGGTCGGAGTAATGGGCGACGAACGTACATACGAGAATACCATTGCTTTGCGTGCCGTGACTTCCATTGATGCCATGACCGCCGATTGGGCACGACTTCCCTACGAATTTCTGGCAAAAGTATCGAACGAAATCATCTATAAAGTAAAAGGCGTGAACCGTGTGGTTTACGATATCTCATCCAAACCACCCGCCACAATTGAATGGGAATAAAAAAAATCGGAGATAATTTCAAATATTCAATTCTCAAAGGCCTTTTTATTTCAAGACAGCCTCCGTTTTTTGACTTTAAATCCCGCCCTTGAGTTCAGGATAAGCAATCCGAGTATGATAAATGGTTTTCAGTTTATCCACAAACACTTCTTTCACTGTTTCAATATCCTTGAAAGTTATCGGCGCTTTCTTAAAATAACCCTCACCTACCTGATCATCGATTATTTTATTGACCAAATCCCGAAACGATTCTTCACTATACTCCGTCAAGCTACGCGAAGACGCTTCTACTGCATCCGCCATCATCACAATAGCCGTTTCTTTTGAAAAAGGATTTGGACCCGGATACCTGAATACCTCTTCATCAATTTCCTTGCCGGGATTGACATTTTTCCACTGAATATAAAAATATTTCGGAACACTTGTACCGTGGTGTGTTTCAATAAAGTCGATAATCTGTTGAGGTAAACCATTTTGTTTGGCTATCTTCACTCCATCTTTCACATGATTGATAATGATTCGCGCACTTTCTTCAAAAGGCAATCCCGCATGAGGATTTATACCCGATGCTTGGTTTTCGGTAAAAAATGCCGGGTTAACCATTTTTCCTATATCATGATACAATGCTCCTGTACGCACCAGCGAAGCATTTGCACCAATTCTGGAGGCTGCGGCAGTAGCCAAATTAGAAACCTGCATAGAATGCTGAAAGGTGCCGGGTGCTTTTTCCGAAAGCTCTTTCAACAAAGGCTTATTGATATTGGCAAGTTCCACCATGCTCACACCCGAAATAAAACCAAACGACTTCTCGAAAATATAAACCAGCAAATAGGAAAACATAATGAAAATGAAATTGATAAGGAAATAAACCAATATCATGCCGTTCACTTTCTTAATATCTCCTTCGGCGTACAGAGTCAACCCAAGGTACACAAGAATATAGGTTATGAGAATAAAAAACGAACTTTGGATCAACTGCGAACGTTCGGTCAATTCTTTCAGTACAAAAATAGAAACCATAGCCACCGTTATCTGAATCACAATAAACTCAAAAGGATAAGGTACCATCAGCGAACTGAGAAGAATGGTTACGATACTGGCAAACAGCGCTGTTCGGGAATCGATAAACGTACGGATCAGAATGGTGACAATGGCATAGGGAATAATGTAGACATTAAACAAATTATATTTTACGGTTATGGCAGTTAATATCACAAAAAAAGTGATGATCAACAGCATAAAGGTTACATTTTTCCGATTGCGGAACTCGCGAGGCCTAAAATATAGCAAATAGAGATAGAACGACCCCATCAGAATCAACACAAGCATAAATTCGCCTACTAGCCGCCAACTATCGCTACCTACACCACCGCTACGCTCTTCGATGACCCTCTTGAGCGAAGACAAAATATTATACGTATGCGCATCTACAATTTCACCCTGATCGATTATCCGCTGTCCCGCTTGGATCATGCCACTAGTAGGCGAAATTTGTTGAATAAATTCTCGTTTTGCTTTCTCTGATGTCGAAGCATCGTAAATGATGTTTTCATTGAGGTAATTATGGATATCGGCCAATTTTAACTTATTTTCGTCCAGATGCTTTGGTCTGTCGTCCAAAATTTTTTCGTAAGCCGAACGGATCGTATACACACTTTCGATATTTCGCGAATTTGCCACATTCCCTTCTTTAAGTCGAAACGATCGAGTAGCAGAGGAAGCTATCCGTTCGTAATCCTCGACATTCATAATGCCTTGGCTGTAAACTTCCCTTAATTTACTCCGAATATAACGAATATAAGCCGGCTCCAAATTTTTGAGATTGGGTTTAGTGTTTACATCGGTATCGAACCGGGCAAGGGCATTTTCCATGACTTGATTGTCGATCAGATAATACGGCTCGAAATAAACCAAAATGCTATCTTGTTCCCGCTTTAACTGTTCGGGCGATTTGTATACAGGAAAATCGAATGGAGCCGTAAGCAAACCGTATCGCCACGGCCGCCCTTCACTAAACGAATATTGAAATTTTCCTTGTCGGGGGAAAAAATAAGTGATCAACAAAATGGCAATCATAAAGATCATCGGCACAAAAATCCGAGTCTTGATCTTTATTTTTTTACGAGATGAAGTATTCATGTTTTCCATTCCAACTCTTTATCTGTTATAAACAATGCAAAAGCAGGATTGTTTGAAAAAACAGCAAACTTAAAAACATACCCACCCTGCTTAGAGAACGATTATAAATCGGTTGCTATCTTTTCCATAATTTGGCGCGTGGCTCCGGCATTACTCAAAATATAATCTTCGGCTTCATTACCTGCTGCAGAAAGCATTTCCGGTTGTTCTGCAAATCTATCCATCAGTGCATTGAATTCTTGCTTATCATGAATAACAAATCCGCCACCTTTTTCAATAAGGTCGTGTGCTTCGCGAAACTTTCCGTAATTGGGACCAAAAATTACCGGAATGCCATAAACTGCTGCTTCGGGCAAGTTATGAATACCCACACCAAATCCTCCGCCAATATAAGCCACATTCCCATAACGATAGATGGAAGAGAGCAGCCCGAAACAATCGATGATCAAGCAATCCACATCCCGAATGTTTTCTTCTGTGGCAGCAGAATAGCGTATATAAGGGCGTTTCAATTTTTTTTCTATGTCCTCGAGATGCGATTCGTGTATTTCATGCGGAGCAACAATCAACTTTACGTGCTGGCGGGTATTGAAATAATCGATAAAAATATCCTCATCGGGAGGCCACGAGCTTCCTGCCACCAAAACCAATCCGTCGTCGTTTTTTTTATTCTCCGTAAAAGCATGCACAAGGGGCAGTTCCTTTGCCTGGCTTCGCACCTCAATCACCCGATCGAAACGGGTGTCGCCCGTAACCGTTACCTGAGTAATACCCTGTTGGTTCAATAATTCTTTTGAATGATCGTCCTGAACAAATATCTCCCGGTAAAAATGCAGGATTTTTCCGTAACGTCCCGCGTTTTTCTTAAAAAACGGTTGATTATCTCTAAAAATTGCCGAAATCAGATAAACCGGAATCCCCCTGAGATAGGCTTCATGAATGTAATTATACCAAAATTCGTATTTAACAAAAACAGCAAGCGTTGGTTGGGCTATATCCAGAAACGCATTCACCCTGTTTGGTGTATCAAAAGGCAGATAGCATACAATGTCGGCAAACGAATAATCTTTTCTCACCTCGTAGCCCGAAGGAGAAAAAAAAGTAAGCAATATCCGATAAGCCGGATACTTTTTTTTCAGTGTTTCAATCATCGGTCGAGCCTGCTCAAACTCTCCCAACGACGCACAATGAAACCAAATGTATTGTTCATTCGGGTCCCTCTTCTCCCGAAGAATCCGATACGTATCTTTCTGTCCACGCACCATCAGTTTCGCTTTTTTATGAAAAGGCGAAACCAAACGAACCAACGAAGCGTATAAACGAATTATAAAGTTATACATTGGGCGCAGGAATGGTTTCGATAGCTTTTTTTAAACGAGCAATGGTTTCCTCTTTACCTAGCAAAACGGTGATATCAAAAATATGAGGTCCTTTCCCTTCACCAACCAATGCCAGGCGGAAAGCATTCATCACATTGCCAAGATGGTATTTGTTGTCCCGTATCCATTTCATGATGATTTTTTCTTGATTTTCGGCAGAAAAATCATCCATTTTTTCCAGAATATCGATCAATTCGCGCATCTGATCCGGCGTCTCGGCTTTCCAACGTTTTCTCACCGTCTTTGCATCATAATCCGTAGGAGCTACAAAAAAATAAAACGATTGCTCCCACAATTCATTGACAAAGTTTACCCGATCTTTCACCAATGCAACCACTTTTGTCACATAATCGCGCGAAGCAGCAACGTTTTTTTCTTCCAGTATCGGCATAAACATATCCACCAGTTGCTCGTCGGGCGTAGCCAGAATATATTTATGATTGAACCAACGAGCTTTTTCGTAATCGAAACGTGCGCCGCTTTTGCTGCATCGTTCAAACGAAAATGCGTCGATAAGCTCCTCCAGCGAAAAAATCTCCTGTTCCGTTCCCGGGTTCCAACCCAACAAAGCCAAAAAATTAATCACTGCTTCGGGCAGATAACCACTTTCGCGGTAACCCGAAAAAATTTCACCGGTTTCCGGGTCTTCCCATTGCAGCGGAAAAACAGGGAATCCCAATCTATCGCCATCACGCTTGCTTAGCTTGCCACTCCCTTCGGGTTTAAGCAACAAGGGGAGATGGGCAAACTGCGGCATGGAATCTTCCCACCCCAAACTTTTATATAACCACACATGCAATGGTGCCGAAGGCAGCCACTCTTCGCCCCGAATCACATGGGTAATCTGCATGAGATGATCATCCACCACATTTGCCAAATGGTAAGTAGGCAATTCATCGGCCGATTTATAAATCACTTTATCGTCCAACACCGAAGAATTGATGGTCACTTCCCCTCGAATAAGATCGTCGACTGTGATATCAATGCCGGGCTCTACCTTAATACGAACCACATATTGTGAGTGGTTATCGAAGAGTGCCTGCGTTTCTTCTTTCGACAAGGTGAGAGAATTGCGCATCTGCATCCGTGTTGAAGCATCGTACTGAAAATTGGGTATTTCTTTGCGTTTGGCCGCCAACTCTTCGGGCGTATCAAAAGCAATATAAGCAGCACCTTTATCAAGCAATTGCTGCACATATTGTCTGTAAATATCTTTTCGTTCCGATTGCCGATAAGGGCCATATCGGCCACCTTTTTTGGGACTTTCGTCAAATTCCAACCCCAGCCAGTCAAATGTTTCCTGAATGTATTCTTCTGCCCCCGGCACAAACCGTTGCGAGTCGGTATCTTCGATACGGAGAATAAAATCACCTTGATGCTGCTTTGCAAATAAATAATTGTACAATGCCGTGCGAACACCACCAATGTGAAGGGGCCCCGTAGGGCTAGGAGCAAAACGAACGCGCACTTTTCTATCCATAATTCCTTTTTATAAGGTGCAAAGATAGGAATTTTCGGTTAAAAAGTACTTATAAATACAAACGCGATTCGTTTCCCATGTTGAATAAGAGGTCGATAATGCTCAGGTTTTCAAGGAATCCGTATTTATCGCGAAAAACCTGATAATAAGGCACCACCTTGAAGTCGGGATCGGGTTTCTGTCGGCTCGGTTTAGGATGAATGGTTTCTCTGAAATCCATCATTCCGTCGGGAAGCGTTTCCACGAAATGGTCGGTATACTTTACAAGAGGATGTATATCGAGCAAACGACAAATCAATGCACGAAGTGCTTCGTTGAAATCGAACAGATAAGTATATTTTTTCTCATAAAACGGCTGGAAGTCGTCACGGTAATATTCGAAAAAAGGAGTAGAATTGTATGCCGAAACCAGGGCATTCCAATGCAGGTGCCTCCAATTTCCGTGATCGGAGATACGGATATCTTTCATTTTGTCCTTACCGGCCTCCGGTTTTTCGATAGGAATACTTAATGGCAGAATACCGTTGGCTCCGGCAATCAGACACCTATTCCGGTAGGATTGTTTCTGATAGGTATCGTGCATTTCGATATACACTCTTTCGACACGAAAAAGCTTGCTGTAATACTGAACGGGAGCCAAATAAAACGATGATAAAAGAACGGAAGCCATCACCTTTTTGCACTCCGAAACAATCGTTTCCAGCGAATTTTTCCGTGGAACCATTCTTTATCCTTATCGAGCGAAAGCCAAATAAGAATTGGCTGACCAACAATATGATCTTCCGGCACGAAACCCCATACGCGGGAATCGGCCGAATTGTGACGGTTATCGCCCATCATAAAATAATAATCCATTGTAAAAGTATACGAATCGGCCTGTTGACCATTGATATACACTTTTCCGTTGCGGTATGCGAAGTCGTTGCCCTCATAATTTTTTATGCAACGTTCATATGCAGCTACCTTGAAATCGACATCGTCGTCAAAAGTAATTGTTACGCCTTTTTTCGGTATCCAAAGCGGGCCATACGTATCGCGCGTCCAACCCGTTTCGTAATCCAACGGATAATAGTAACCCGCTCCGGGTTGTTCCTTTTCTTTTATTATCGTCAATACGAAGGGTTTCGCTTTCATTTTCTCGACCATCTCGTCGGTCATCGGCAGCGGACCATATAATTTGCCAAAAGAACCGTTGTGTTGCTTCAATCCCAATTGAACGGCACTCAGACTGTCCACATTAGTCAAATCCTGATATTTGGGAATAGGCTGCCCGAAATTATCCACACCCAAATAATCGCTTTTGCTGATGCCCAATTCATCAAAAACGGAAGAAGCGATAACGGTACCGTCTGTCTGAATATAATAATTGTGTTGAGCCGTTTTGGCATGAGGAACAATTGTACCGTCGATATATACCGTGTCGTTTTTCATTTGAATGGTTTCGCCCGGCAACCCGATGCACCGTTTTACATAATTTTCGCGTCGATCAACCGGCCGCCAAACAACTTCGCCATACGTTCGTTTATCTGCCCTGATGCCTGCACTTCCGTTGGGATTATATTTGGAAAGGGTATAAAAATCGACACCCTGCATATTCAATGCTACCGTATCACCCGCAGGAAAATTGAAAACTACGATATCGTTGCGCTGTACCTGTCTTAAACCTTTCAACCGCCGGTATTTCCATTGCGGTTTTTCGATATACGACTTACCGCCCACCACAGGCATGGTATGCTGAGCTAAAGGAAACGACAACGGCGTCATGGGCGCACGAGGGCCGTAACTGACTTTGCTGACGGCAAGAAAATCTCCCACCAGTAACGTTTTTTCAAGCGAAGAAGAAGGGATTTGATAATTCTGAAAAAAAAACGTGTTAATAAAATACACGGCAATGAGGGCAAAAATAATGGCATCGACCCATTCCATCACTTTACGGAAAGCGGCGTTCTTCGATTTTTTCCAAAATGTCCACGGAACAAATTTGGTGATGTAAATATCAAAAAAAAGAAGAAGCACGAGCAACAACCAACTGTTGCCATACCATATCGAAAAAAGTATCCAAAGTACAGATAAAACAGTAAACCCTATCCATTGTCCGCGAGTGGCTTTGGAGATGCGTTCTTTCAGTGTCATATTGATTATATATAAAAACTCTTTTTATTTAAAACTTCAACAGGTCTTCCATCGTCAGAAAACCTTTTTCCCCTTGTGTGAACTCAGCCGCCAGCACAGCGCCCAGGGCAAAGCCTTTGCGGCTTTTGGCATCGTGCGTGATGCAGATCGTATCGGCTTCCGATTCGTAAATAACCGTATGGATGCCGGGCACCTCGTCTTTGCGAAATGCTTTTATTTCTAATTCATGGGGCGAATGAGCCTCGTTGAGTACCCACTTGTCTTTTCGGTCGATACGGGCAAGAATATCTTCCGCTAGCGAGATGGCTGTGCCGCTTGGGGCATCCAACTTGTGAATGTGATGCGTTTCTTCCAGCCGCACATCGTAATCGGGAAACCGATTCATGATTTCTGCCAAGGAACGATTTACCGCAAAAAAGATATTTACGCCAAGGCTGAAATTCGAGGCATAGAAAAACGTTTTCCCTTCTTTCTCGCAAAGCTGTTTCACCTCGTCCAAATGTTGCAGCCAGCCGGTTGTTCCCGATACCACGGGTATGCCGGCAGCAAAAGCTTTCCTATAATTGTGGAGTGCACTTTGGGGAGAGGTAAACTCGATGGCCACATCGGCACTTTTGAATTCGGGTGAATCAAACTTTTCTTCGTCGTTTATATCGATAATGCAAACAATTTCATGACCTCTTTCGCGGGCAACTTTCTCGATTTCGTGCCCCATTTTACCATAACCGATCAATGCAATTTTCATTCTGAGTTCTTTTTTAGAATTGACAAAAATAGCAAATTATGCCGTAGTTTCTTTCGACTGGGCGTTATTTGTTCTTAATTTTGTATTTCGTATCAACGATTCACAACCAACCGTTTTCGTTATACCACCGAACGGTTTTTTCTATGCCCTCCTTTAAGCGGTAATCCGGCCGAAATCCAAGATCTTGTTGAAGCGGCGTGATATCGCACAACCAATTACGCTGCTTCATGATGTGATATTTATCGGTGTTGAACGTTGTCGGCTTGCCAACCATTGCCGCTATTTTTTCATTTATGAACGCTGCCGGTTTTACGATCCAAAGCGGAACCTTAATCCGCAAAACATGCTTTTTGCCAAGTGCCTGCTGCACCAGCTTGTTGAATTCGGCATCGGTATACCAATCGCCGTCGGCAACAAAATATTCTTTTCTTCGAATTCCTTTTTCGATACAGTCAAAAATGACCTTCACCAAATCTTCTACAAAGATAAAAGTTAACACCTGCTTTTTAAATCCTGCACTCAAAGCAATGCCTTTTTTTACGGATCGCATCAGGATGAGATAGTCTTTGTCGCGCGGGCCATAAACACCGGTCGGACGCAGTATGACGTAAGGAAAACCGGAAATGCTTTTGATATAATTCTCCGCCAACAATTTACTCTTACCGTATGCCGTATTGGGATGGGGTGTATGGCGGTCGGAAATCGGCGTATATCCTTTTTCGTCTCCAACGCCATACGCACTTAAACTGCTGATAAAAATAAAGCTGTCCGGAACATTTCGAGTTTCGACAAGTGCATCAACAAGATTTTTCGTATATAAATAGTTAACACGTTCGAAATCGGATTTATGCAATGCTTTTGTGATCCCGGCTGTATGGACAATATAATCGAATGGTCCGTTTTCCGCTGCAAAAGATTTCAATTGTTCCACGAGCTGGGTTTTATCGGCATAAGGTAAGTCGATAAACCGAATGCGTTTGTCTTGCAAATAAGCTCTGTTGCTACTTGCGCGTATGCCTGCCCACGTTTCGTAACCCAATGCAAGCGCCTTTTCCACTGCCGCACTGCCAATGAATCCGCTGGCACCGGTAATAAGAATTTTCTTTCTATCCATGTTATATATCGGTATCTGCAGGCAAAAATAAGGATAACTTATTGATTTTACAGAAAGAACTCTTCCTTTTTACAAAAACAATGTATTGAAATAAGGTTATCTACTTATAGCCTACCGTAAATAAAGCAAACTACAAATAAAATCGATGGGTTGCTCTCGTTTTAATAATAGAACTTAAGGTTTATGAAAGTAGCAGTCAAATATCCATAACAGAAACGGAGAAAAATCTCCGTTTTACTCCAATTACAATAACATAATTTAATATCTACGGTTGTAGTAGTTAAATAATGATATTAAAAAAAGAACAAAACCTCCGTTTTGCTCTAATTACAACAACATAATTTAACCACTACGGACATAGTGGTTAAATTATGATAACAAAAAAGAAGTAAAACGTTTGTTTAATACTAAAATTGAAGTTGCAAAAAAGGTAAAAATCGGGTTAACCTTAAAAACCAAGTCAAGAAAAGAGCAAAAAATGAGTGCACCATTAAAAATAACATCAGAAAGAGAGTAGAAAAAGGGTTCACCACTAAAAATAACATCAAGATGTGAGGAAAAATTTTAGCTCAATAAGAAAACTGACATGAGAAAACAGGTAAAAAAATCGTACACTCACGAAACTTTTCGTATTTTCGCAACCAGAACCCGGTAAAACCGCAAAAAATGAAAAGGATAGCAACCGCTCTCGTTTCTCTGTTT
>CAYUIY010000040.1:0-19850 GCA_964444915.1 uncultured Dysgonomonadaceae bacterium | reverse complement strand
TTTCTTATCCGGATGATGATGAGTTTGTAAAAAGCGGGTCCGACATAGCGGCAAACGAGGAGAAATCCGGCAACAATCCTTCGTCTGCACCCACCACAGGGAAAATCAAAGAGCTTGTTGCGCCTCTCGAGGGGAAATTCTTTTTTACGAAAGACCCTTCCGAAAAGCCCATTAAAGTAGGCGATAAAGTCAAAAAGGGCGATGTAATCGGTTATATAGAATCCATGAAGACCTATAATACGATTGCTGCAGAAGAGGAAGGTACAGTAGTCGAAATTTGTGTATCGAATGGCGATTCTGTGTTTGAGGATGATGTAATCATTAAATTGCAATGAGGGTATGGGAGATATTTTTTCAAGTTTATTTGAAATGACGGCGTTTGGGGTTATAGACCTCAAAACCGTCATCATGTGGATCATCGCATTTATTTTACTGTATCTGGGAATACGAAAGGAATACGAGCCTTTGTTGCTTGTACCCATTGGATTTGGTGTACTGTTGGCCAACTTGCCCGGAGCAGGATTGGGTATAGTAGATGCTTCTGCTGTTCAATATACCGACGGGAGCTATATGAACCTTCCGGAAATAGCGAACAAATACGGGATCATGAATTTTCTTTATTATTCGCTCATTAAAACGGGATTGCTTCCCCCGATTATATTTATGGGGGTAGGGGCACTTACCGATTTCGGTCCCATGTTGCGCAACCTTAAGTTGTCGCTTTTTGGAGGAGCGGCACAATTGGGAATTTTTACGGTATTGTTGGGGGCTGTTTTGATGGGATTCAATCTGAATGAAGCAGCATCATTGGGTATTATTGGTGGTGCCGACGGACCAACTGCTATTTATACGACTATTAAATTGGCTCCACATCTATTAGGTCCCATTGCCATTGCTGCTTATTCATACATGGCGCTGGTGCCGGTGATTATCCCTTTGGTGTCGAAACTGCTGATGACCGAAAATGAATTCAAAATCCACATGCGCAAAATGGATAAATTACATCCCCCCAAACATGAGATTAAGCATCTAAAAGTAGTGAAGATTGTTTTTCCTATCGTTTTGGGTGTGGTTGTGGCTGTTTTTGTTCCTTCGTCGGCACCTTTGCTCGGCATGTTGCTGTTCGGAAATTTGGTTAAGGAAATCGGAACATCCACAAGTCGGTTGGCCGAAGCAGCATCGGGCCCTATCATGAACACAGCGACCATTTTTCTTGGTTTGTGTGTGGGCGCCACCATGACGGCCGAGGTATTTCTGTCGGCACAGACATTGGGTATTGTAGTGGGTGGCTTTTTGGCTTTTGCCATATCGGTTGCCGGCGGCATTTTGGGAGTAAAGGTTTATAATATGTTCTCTCATAAAAAAATCAATCCGTTGATTGGTGCAACCGGCCTCAGTGCTGTACCTATGGCTTCGCGCGTGGCAAACGAGTTGGCATTGAAATACGACAAATCAAACCATATTCTGCAGTATTGCATGGCAAGTAACGTTTCCGGAGTAATCGGGTCGGCTATTGCTGCAGGTGTATTGATTTCGTTCCTGGGATAATATAATGATAAGATTGCATAAGTCGTTTTTAAAATTCGTTTAAAGAACGTTTTGTACGAATAAAAAAGGTGGTTCACGATGATCACCTTTTTTATTTTTGGTAAGTTGCACTGCTAAAAACAGCATCCGAATTTTAAATTGAGAATCGATTTTCATTTGCCGAATTTTGGCTCGGCTTTTCGATTGTTTTTGTTCTCGTTCCGGATTTTTGTTGACTACATCGGGACAACGATTTATCTACCATTGGAAAACGGGATGAGAGCGCACGAAATTTTTTATCGCTCGTCATAAAACGGGACGAGCGTGTATGAAAATTTTATTCCTTTTCTGAAGGCTGGTGTTAACAATTACTAACTTAAATCTTCCGTCGGAAAATCCGACGAGCCTAAAAATAAATTTAACCCCCCATCGGAAAACTAGATTTGCACACTTTGTTTTGTTTTGTGCAATAATGACTTCGTTTTAAGGGCAGATCTTCCTTATTTGTTAAGAAATGTTATCAGGAAATACAAAAAACAATGTTTTTATGTCCGTCGTAAAATCCGACGGAGGATAAAAAAACTTTTCACCCTCGTCAGAAAACGATTTTCTACGCATATAATTTTCCTCTCATTCATATTATTCAGGTAATCAGCAATTAAGAAGCGATCACAATGTATGCGAAATATGCGAAGCATCCAGATGGGCCAATTTTGTATTTTATACTTATTAAGTGTTTTGTTTTGCAAATAGCCATAATTGGCATGAAAGGAATTACTCCTTTGGAGTACAGAAATTCGAGAAAAGTATAATAACAATGTGCCGGGAGGGGAGCTTAAGATAGCGTATTGCAGGTGATGCGATTTTTATTTTCACAATTTCTTTTGTCGTCGGATGTTTTTGTATATTTGTCGGGAAATGTTGCAGAAAATTATTCGCTAAAATCAACAAAACAATGAGAAATATTAAAATTTTTCTTTCGGTAATTCTTTTAGGTGTCGTTTTTTCGAGTTGCGGATACAACACGATGGTTGAAAAACAGGAAGCCGTAGCCTCGCAATGGGGTAATGTGCAAAATGCGTATCAGCGCAGGGCCGATCTGATTCCAAATCTTGTGGCTACCGTGAAGGGTTATGCCGAACACGAACAAGAAACCCTTACGAAGGTGACCGAAGCTCGCGCCAAAGCTACTCAAATAACGATAGATCCCGAAAATCTTACAGAAGAGAATATTCGGCAATACCAGCAAGCTCAGGCCGAGTTAAGCGAGGCGTTGAGCAGATTGCTTCTCATTCAGGAGAATTATCCCGAGTTGAAAGCCAATCAGAATTTCCTTGCTCTTCAGGACGAACTTGCCGGTACAGAAAACCGAATTTCGGTTGAACGGAACAGATTCAACCAACTAGTAAAAGAATATAATGCGTATATTCGCAAATTTCCTCAGATCATTTATGCCGGTTTGTTCGGATTCAAACCCAAGGCCTATTTTCAAGCTGCCGATGAAGCTCAGACAGCGATACAAGTTCAATTTTAGCCAAACCATAGGTAACTTTGTTATCGGATGAAGATATTCAGAAAAAATAAACGCTGTTTTTGGTTATTCTTTTTGCTGTTTGGGGTGGCTGCGGTTTATGCTCAGGATATTCCTAAACCGATGTATCCTCCCCGGTTGGTAAACGATTTTGCCCGCCTTTTCTCGCCGGAAGAGACGCGGGCTTTGGAACAAAAACTCCGTGCTTACCACGATTCCACCTCTACCCAAATCTATGTAGTCACTGTGAGTGATTTGGGAGGATATGCTGTTTCCGATTATGCATTTAAATTAGGCGAGGAGTGGGGTGTGGGTCAAAAAGGCAAGGATAACGGAGCGGTGATTCTCGTTAAGCCGAAAGTCGGCAACAGCAGGGGGCAAGCCTTTATTGCAACGGGTTATGGATTGGAAGCGCGTTTGAATGATGCATATGTGGGTAGGATTGTTCGCGAAAGGATGATTCCCTATTTTAAGGAAAACGATTATTTTGGTGGTGTTAACTCCGCTGTGGATGCCATAATAGAACGTTTGTCGGGAGAATTTGATGCGGATGGGCAGCAGGATAACGGCGGCGTTCCAATTGGTCTTATTTTAGTGTCGGTTATTGTTTTTATCATTATTCTTCGTTTGATCTTTGGCAACAACCGGCATATAAATAATGGCGGGAGTAACCGTGGAGGGGGGCGGTTTATATTCTTCCCACCTTCCGGTGGAAGCAACCGTACCGGAGGGTTTGGTGGCAATTTTGGCGGCGGCGGAGGCGGCCGTTTTGGAGGCGGAGGTGCAGGAGGAAGTTGGTAAATCGATGGGAAAGATGGTGTTGAATATGCCGCCGCTTATTACTATTCTTGGTCCTACGGCTGCGGGAAAAACCCGTTTTGCAGCACATTTGGCTTATGAACTGAATGGGGAAATTATTAGTGCCGATTCGCGACAGGTTTATAAAGGCATGGATATTGGAACCGGTAAAGATTTATCGGATTATGTGGTGAATGGCCGGCATATCCCCTATCATTTGATCGATATTCGTGAAGCAGGCGAAAAATATACGCTTTTTCATTTTCAGCACGATTTTCATCGGGCCTATTCCGACATTCTTTCGCGAAATAAAACCCCTATTTTGTGTGGAGGTACAGGATTGTACATCGAATCGGTGTTAAAGGGATACCGATTATTGGACGTTCCGGTGAACCCCGAATTGCGAAAGCAATTGGCAAATAAGTCGCAGGAAGAGCTGACAAAAATTTTGAGTTCGTACAAAAAATTGCACAATGTTACCGATACGGATACCAAGCAGCGTACCATCCGGGCTATCGAAATTGCCGACTTTCAGAAAAAACACGATGTGGATTCATCCGAATATTTGCCTATCGAGAGCTTAATTATCGGGCTTTCGATAGATAGGGAATTGCGACGCAAAAAAATTTCGGAACGGTTGACAAAACGCTTGAAGGAAGGAATGATTGAAGAAGTTGAAAAACTTCTGGCAGGAGGCTTGTCGGCTGACGACCTTATTTATTACGGATTGGAATATAAATATATAACGTTGTACCTCGTGGGAACGTTATCGTATGACGAGATGTGTTCGAAATTGGAAATCGCCATCCATCAGTTTGCCAAGCGACAAATGACCTGGTTTAGGGGAATGGAACGCCGCGGTTTTACCATTCATTGGATTGATGCTACTTTACCTATGGAAGATAAAATTGCCCGTAGCTTAGAGCTGTTACAACATTTCTGAAAAGACTTTTCATTTAAAGTTACCTGAAAAAATAGTACTTTTGCATCTTGAAGAGAAGTATTCGCAGGTTTTTTCCGTAATACATGCCAACAAGAAGATTATTTATCCATTTTATTATAATACGCTAAAAAAATGATTAAAGGTCAATTTCCGGTCGAGAAGTTTCGTGCTCTTGAAACCCCTTTCTATTATTACGATATCGATTTGCTCCGACAGACCCTCGATATCATAAAAAAAGAAACCCAAGGGAAAAATTATCATATTCATTATGCCATCAAAGCAAATGCCAATCGCCGAATTTTGAGGGAGATTTCCTCTTATGGCTTTGGAGCCGACTGTGTGAGCGGAAACGAAATTCTTCGGGCTGTCGAATGTGGTTTTTCTCCGTCGAAGATTGTTTTTGCGGGTGTAGGGAAAACCGATAAAGAAATTAATTTGGCTTTGGATACCGATATCTTTTGTTTCAATGTGGAATCGTTGCCCGAAATGAAAACCATTGAAGAATTGGCTTCAAAGAAAGGAAAACGTGCGCGCATTGCTTTGCGTATCAATCCCAATATCGATGCTCATACGCACGAATACATTACCACCGGTTTGAATGAAAACAAATTTGGGTTGAATGAACAAGATTTGCCGAAAGCGCTGAACTTTATTGCCGAAGCATCGCATCTCGAACTGATCGGAATTCATTTTCATATTGGATCGCAAATCACGGATCTTTGTGCTTTTGAGAATCTGTGCGTGAGGGCTATGGAATGGAAAAATTGGTTCGAAAACCGAGGTGCTCGTCTCCAACTTATCAACGTAGGTGGCGGATTAGGTATTAACTATATGCACCCGAATCATTGCCCCGTAGCCAATTTTGAATCGTATTTCAGCCTTTTTGATAAGCATATGAAGTTAAATGATGACCAATCCATTCATTTTGAACCGGGAAGATCGGTGGTTGCTCCTTGTGGCTCGCTTATTGCACGAACTATATATGTAAAAGAAGGGATCAGCAAAAAGTTTCTCATTATAGATGCCGGTATGACCGATCTTATTCGTCCGGCTTTATACCAGGCGTTTCATCATATTGAAAATATGAGTTCAGAAGAAGTACTGACTCGCTATGATGTGGTTGGTCCTATTTGCGAGTCGAGCGATACTTTTGCCAAAAATATGGAAATTAATCGGGCAAAACGTGGCGATCTGATAGCCATTCGTTCGGCAGGAGCTTATGGAGAAGTGATGGCTTCACAATACAATTGCAGAGAATTGCCTAAATCATATTTTTCGGATCAAATTTAAGTGAATATGAATTTTTCGTTTTCGTCGGTGTTTGATTTTTCTATCATCGATTGGATTATCCTTGCCGCCCTTCTGCTATTTTTTGTTATTCAGCTCCTTTTTTATTTTCTTCTGTACAAGAAACCCTATTCTTATTTTTCAAAAAAAAAGGAAACATCTATTCCCGATGAGGATTTACAACCGGTTTCTGTGGTTATCGTTTCAAAAAACGAATCAGAAAATCTGGCAAAGCATCTTCCTGTTATTCTCAATCAGGATTATCCCGATTTTGAGGTAATTGTTGTAAATATGGGTTCGACCGATGAGAGCGATATGGTTTTAAAGCGTTTGGAGCAGACGTATGATAATCTCTACCACACTTATGTTCCGCAAGAAGCAGAAGAATGGAATGAGAAGAAGCTGGCATTAACCCTCGGGATAAAAGCTGCAAAAAATAATGTTCTGCTTTTTACGGAACCTTATTGCAAACCGGTATCCGATCAATGGATAAGAAAATTTGCGGAAGAGTTTGCCAAAGGGAAAGAAATAGTTTTAGGTTTCTGTAAATTCGATATTTCCAAAACTATTCTACTGCGTCGGTTTATTTTGTATGATAACCTTGTACAAGGAATAAAATATTTATCAATGGCCATTGTTCATCGGCCGTTTATGGGTACCGGGATGAATATGGCGTATACTAGGGATTTGTTTTTCAAACAAAAGGGATTTTCGTCAATTTTGAATTTCGAAGATGGAGAAGATGATCTGTATATTAATAAAATAGCGAACGGTAAAAATACAGGAGTTGTTATTTCGCCTGAAAGTATGACCACAAGCGATGTAGTGAATAGTTTATCGGTTTGGCGGGCATTGAAATCGAAATATTTGCATACAAAACAATTTTATCAAGGCTTTCACCCTTCTATTTTTGGTTTGGAAACTTTCTCCAAATATGGTTTTTATCTTTCTTTTATTGCTGCTGTTTGTTTGGGACTGCTGAATGCCAATTATATCCTGCTTGCCGTTGGAATCGTCTTGTTTATCATAAGATATTCCTTTCAGGCGGTTATCATAAATCGTAATAGCAAACTCTTTGGTGGAGATAAGTATTATGTCGATTTAATCTTCATGGATATATTTCAACCTATCAACAATTTTGGATTTAAGAAATGTGCCAATAAAAAAAGAAATAAATTTAGATGATATATCGAATAAACAAAATGGCGGGAAATACGTTAAATATAAGAAAATGACAATGTGTCGTTTAAACCTTGACTTATTTAAAATGTCGGTTAAAACGGGTTAAGTATATATGCGCTTGGTTAAAAGTGTTAAAAACAAAAAGACAGGGTGGAATAGTGTGTATTTTTTGTTATTATCTTTGAGCGCTAAATGAAGTAAGAGGGGAAAAGAACACCATAAAAAAATAAAAGATATGAATGCAAATCGTGCCAAAAGTGTATTGGGCATTATTTTAATTGCCGTTGTGAGTTCTGTCATAACAATGTTTGGTTATGATCAGATAAACAAAAAAAGGAACAAAGCCCTTTCGGGAAATGTAGGAGAATATGCGGGTTCTTTTGAGCAAGATAAAAATGTTATTCTAACCAATTTAACTGCATCTCAAGGATATTTCGATTTTACGGAAGCTGCCGAAAAGGCTGTTCATGGCGTTGTTCACGTAAAAACAAAAGCGGTACGTGAGCAAGTGATAATCGATCCTTTCGATTTCTTTTTTGGTTTTGGCCAAAGGGCAATACCTCGCGAAGTAGTGGGTTACGGATCGGGGGTGATTATTTCGAAAGATGGGTATATTATTACCAATAATCATGTAATTCAAGATGCAAGAGAGGTTTCTGTAACATTAAATGACGATCGTGAATTTACTGCTAAAGTAGTCGGTACCGATTCACAATCGGATATTGCGCTATTGAAAATTGACGGCGATAATTTTTCATATATTCCTTTCGGGAATTCCGACGCACTAAGAGTGGGCGAATGGGTTTTAGCCATAGGCAATCCGTTTAACCTGACTTCAACCGTTACAGCAGGTATCGTAAGTGCAAAAAACAGAACCAATATTGTGGGCGAAAATATGGGTCTACAATCGTTTATTCAGGTTGATGCAGCGGTAAACCCCGGCAATAGTGGAGGAGCATTGATAAATGTCAGAGGAGAACTGGTAGGTATTAATACTGCTATTTATTCCGAAACCGGGAATTTTACGGGTTACGCGTTTGCTATTCCCATCTCTATAGCAGGAAAAGTTGCTGCCGACCTCAAAGAATATGGAGTTGTACAGCGTGCTGTTCTTGGAATTCAGGTTCCCAATATCGAATACCTGAAAAGGTACGATCCTAAGAGAGCGAGCGAGCTGGCAAAAATTCAGGGTGTGGTAGTCGAGGATTTCTCGGATAGAAGTCCTGCCAGAGCAGCAGGTATAGAAAAAGGCGATATTATTAAGGCAATAAATAACGTACCGGTTAAAAATTTTGCCGAGTTGCAAAATCAGTTAAGCCGATACCGCCCCGGAGACAAAGTAAAAGTAACGGTCGACAGAAACGGTAGCGAAAAAACCTTTGTAGTAGAATTAATCAATATGCAGGGAAGTACCGAGATTATCAAAAGACCCGATGCATTGAAAATGTTGGGTGCCGAATTCAAGAAAATCCCCGATGAGCAAAAAAGGCGATTGGGTATACGAAGTGGCGTTGAGGTTTCGAATGTAACAAAAGACGGATTATTCTACAAAGAAGGTATAAGAAAAGGATTTATCATTATGAGAATAAATAACATGCCTGTAGATAGTGAAGATGATGTTGCCGAAATTGTTGCTTCTGTTGCTGCGCGGGGTTCCGATGAAGATAAAGTGATTTTGATAGCAGGGTTTTACCCGCCCAATGGCAGAACACAATACATTGCAATCGATCTATCTAAAAAATAAAGGGAGACGATAGGTGAATTTGCATCTTTTGGGAAACAAAAAGAGGGTAAAAGTTGTTGATAATAACGAAGGATTCAGTGTTGAGCTGTATCCTTTGTTATGGTTTTAGAAATAAAAATTCAGATATATAATTAACACATAACATTTGATTTTTTAAATTTCAATTTAAAATAAATAGGATAGCTAGAGAATGAGACAATTAAAGATTACAAAATCAATAACAAATAGAGAAAGTGCTTCTCTTGACAAATATCTGCAAGAGATTGGAAGAGAAGATTTGATTACTGTTGAAGAAGAGGTTGAGTTGGCTCAAGCGATTAAGAAGGGCGACAGAGAGGCATTGGACAAACTAACCCGTGCCAATCTCCGTTTTGTTGTATCGGTTGCCAAACAATATCAAAATCAAGGATTGAGTCTTCCTGACTTAATTAGTGAAGGTAACTTGGGATTAATAAAAGCTGCTGAAAAATTTGATGAAACCCGAGGGTTTAAATTCATCAGTTATGCGGTATGGTGGATTCGACAATCCATCTTGCAAGCATTAGCCGAACAGTCGAGAATCGTAAGGTTGCCTCTCAATCAGGTAGGTTCCTTGAACAAGATAAACAAGGCATTTCAAAAATTTGAACAAGAAAACGAGCGACGTCCTTCTGCTGAAGAGCTTGCGGAAGAATTGGATGTGCCTGTCGAGAAAGTTTCTGATTCATTGAAAGTTTCAGAACGACACGTATCGATGGATGCTCCTTTTGTAGAAGGTGAAGATAATAGTTTGCTGGATGTATTGGTAAACGATGATGCGCCGTCTGCCGATGAAACTTTGATGAGAGAATCTCTTCAAAAAGAAATAGAACGTGCCTTATCGACATTAACAGAACGTGAAAGCGATATTATTAAAATGTTCTTTGGTATTGGTTGTCAGGAAATGACGCTTGAGGAGATCGGAGATAAGTTTCAATTAACGAGAGAAAGAGTTCGTCAAATTAAAGAAAAGGCAATTAGGCGACTTCGTCAAGATTCCAGATGTAAGTTGTTGAAAAGTTATTTAGGTTAGTTAAGCAACACATAAAAAGAGTAGACAATATTTGGAATTATAAGTAAAAACGTTTTAAAATCGAATTTTAAAACGTTTTTTTTATTAAAAATATCATTTAGATGAAATTTAATTTTATCTTTGTATGATATTCGGCACTCATGTGGTGTTGTTTCTTTTGAAAATTTAAAGTTGAAAGAGTGAGGGTTGTAACAAACGATACAAATTTATCATATTTTTCTAACCGTATCGAACATTTTAAAAATGCGAATGTTATATATATCGAAGCAAATGTAAGGGGAACCCTCATCAAAAGGGCTTCACCAACGCTAATATCGAGTTATGGGAATTAAGAATTTAATTGTTTAAATTTAAAATTTAAATTTATGAAAAAGTTTAGTTTACTTTTAATCTCTGCTCTTGTCGCATTTTGTATAAGTGCTCAAGAAGTTCAGAATGTTTCTCACGGTACTGTTTACCTGAAGAATAAGGCCAGCGACAACTGGTTTATGGGATTGGCAGGTGGCATTGACACCTACAATATGAAGGGTTTTAGTCATTTTGGTGATCGGATCGGGTGGATGGGTCAAGTAACTTTCGGAAGATGGAATTCTCCGATTTGGGGCATGCGTTTTGCCATTGATCTGGGAGAGCCCGTAGTTGATTATAAAAATGATGTAAAAATGAAATGGGCCGGTGGTCATGGTGAAATAATGTATAACATGACCAATGCTATTATGGGTTATAAACCGGATAGAGTTTATAGTTTCGTACCTTATCTGGGTATCGGTTACATGTATGGCATGAAAGATTGGTTTGAAAGACCGTTTAAAGGTGAACCCGTGTTCAAAAGACAAAATCAGTCGTTGACCTTTAACGGAGGTATTATTAACAATTTTAGAGTAGGTAAAAACGTACATCTTTTCCTGGAAATTGGTTATAGATTAATGCAAGAATCTTTCGATTTCGGTGCCACTCCTGAGGGAGATTGGGAATATGATGCAATGTGGTCGGCTTTAGCTGGCGTTCAATTTGGTTTGGGTGGAAAACAAGACTTTACACCTGCCGAATTGATGGATTACAGTCTTATTAACGATTTGAATAGTCAAATCAACAGACTGCGTGCCGAAAACGAAGAGCTCAGCAAACGACCCGAATCGTGTCCGGAATGCCCCGAAATTGAAGAACCGGTGGCTGTGGGTACAGTTTATGTTCCCAATGTGGTATATTTCCGTATCGATTCTTATAAGATCGATAGGCATCAGCACGTAAGTATTTACAATACAGCCGAATACTTGAAGCAAAATCCGGATGCTAAAGTTAAGATTGTTGGTTATGCCGACAAACTGACAGGTTATCCTGAATATAACTGGAAGCTCTCCGAAAAACGTGCCAAGGCTGTGGCTGATATATTGATTAAAGAGTACGGGATTGATAGCAGCCGTATCAGTGTAGATTGGAAGGGTGATACTGAACAACCTTATCCGGTAAACGACTGGAACCGTGTAGCTATCTTTTTCACCGATTAATAGGTAATTCGAAAAAGAAAGGGGATTTTTCCCTGAATAAAAAACCGCCATATTTTAGATGGCGGTTTTTTTATTTGACTTATGCTGTTTTTTTATCCTTTTTTATGGAGATTGTTTATGTCGGTCGTGGAAGATTGTTTATATCAGTCGTAGGGGGTGTTCATCTTCATCGTTGTAAATGTGTTTGTTGTTGTAGTGGTGCGTTCGCCGTGGGTTAATATTGGGTAAGAAGCTACTATTCGTCGGATTTTTTTAATGACTCAACCAGGGTTGGGGATCTAATTTGTTGGTTTTTTGCCAGAGTTGGAAGTGCATGGTTGAAATACCTGTATCGGGATCGGTATATATTTTCCCTAGTGTTTGGCCGGTTTTTACTTTATCTCCTTGTTTTACTGAGGGGTCAATAATGTTAGCATAGAAGGTGTAATAATCTCCATGGCGGACAATCATACACGTGTTTGAACCGGGAAAAGAAAATACTTTTGAGACCTCTCCATCAAATACGGTGCGAATGACGGCACCTTGTTGTGCTTGAATATCAATTCCATTACTGTTGATAGATACATTCCATTCGCTGCTTCTGTTAATACCGAAATTCGATACAATGGTAGAGGCACCGGTTACCGGCATGGGTAATTTACCTTTATTGGCTGCAAAATTTTTAGAAAGATTAAATGTTTCGGCTGATGCAACATATACATCTTCAGTCGATTCTTTTTGGATTGTCGATTTGGATTCTTCCTGTTTATCTTGCGTTTTTGCTATTTGCTTTTGTTTCTTTTGGCTCTTTTCCATTTTTTGTGCTTCCAAAGCGCGTTTTCTTTCCGCTTCTTGAGCACGGCGGCGAGCTTCAGCTTCCCGTTCCTGACGAGCTACTTCTTCGGCGATTAATTTTTCGATTTGAGCATTCAATTTAGCTGCTTGTTGACGTTTAGCTTGAAGAGTTTTTTGCAACTCTTGCTGTTTACCTTTAGCCTCAGCCATTTCCGTTTGACGCATTCTTTCTTCGCTCACAAGTTTATTCTGCTCATTTTGTAGGGCGAGCAATGCTTGTTCTTTATTTGTTTTCGCTTTGGCAAGTTCGTTTTTTTTCTCTGCCAGTTCTGCTTGTTTCTTTTTGATTTCTTCCGCTTGTTTTTTTTGCCATTTTGAATAATCTTTCAAGTATTGCATTCTACGCAACGATTCCCCCAATGTTTTTCCGGAGAGTATGAAAAATAATTTGTTTTGTGATCGTTGGTGGTTCAACATCCCTTTTATCGCTTTGGCGTAGTTTTCTTGCTTTTTTGCCAATTCTTCATTGAGTTTTACGATTTCTTTTTCCAGTCGTTTTTGTTCTTTCTCAAGAGCAGCAATTTCGTTTCGATATACAGTGATGAGTTCTCTTCTTGTTTTGAGTTGCTTATTAATCAGATTGATGCGTTGGAGAATGGTGGTGGTTTGTTTCTTAACATCTAGGAACAGTTTGTTCGTGTTTTGAATTTCTTCCTGTAATAGCTCACGTTGTTTTTGTAGTGTTTCGATTTGTTTGGTTTGAGAGAAGGAAGAAAGACAGGAGAAAAACAGAGACAATATGATGATAATGAATTTTTTCATTGGATGTCTGCCGTAATGATTTTTATAATATCTGAAAAATTGGTTTGGGTATAGCCTTTGGGAATGGTGATAGATAATTCCATAGGTTCGTCGAGCACAATATTGGAATAATTCATATCGATATCTAATTTGTGTTTTGGTGAACTTATTTCTATCCTCATTTTATAAGGGAAAATATGTGTTCCTAGCCGCGTAAAATCGCTATAACTCCATTGCAATGAATATTTGTTTATAGGATGGAATAGATGTGAGAAAGTAATTCGATCGTCACCGTTTACCATAAAAAGGTACGTAATATACGAGTCGTTATTTATCGATTTCAAATAATAATTGGTTGAAGTTTTTACGTATGTAAATTTGGAATAATCTGATGGGGTAAGTACTTTGTTCCCTCCCAGGAAAAGCTTGTTTGTAAACAATGATTGTAATGTATAATAATCGAGTTCTAACAAATAGCGGTTTTTTAGTTCGTCTATCGATTCTTTTACGTAACGTTTATTCATCCGGTCGAGTATGACAACGGTATCGTTATCTATATGAAAACGAAATATTTCTATGCCAAAAAGTGGTTGAACGGATAGTTGAAGCATTTGGTCATTTATGATTTTCAAATTTGCTTTTGAAGCCAGGGTGTGTTTTGCGTTACTCAATGAAATATTTAATTTTGCTGAGAAAGTAGAAAAGGCCAATTGGTTTGACAAGATATCCGAAAAAAGTTCTTCCTCGGCTTTCTCTGTTATGTGTGGGGTTGCACGAATGATTTCTTTTTTGGGTTTACATGAATTTACCCCTAAAAGAATTACGATCGATAACAAAATAAGATAATAATTAAATGCTTTTATTTTTTGGAAGTTAGGGTTCATTTTGCTTCGATATATTTTCCTGTTCGAATTTTTTTGTCAAGTGTTTTTGAATCGCTACCTAATTCTTTGGCTTTTTTCCATTGTTCCAATGCTTTTTCGGGTTCTCCGGTCATATATAACACATCACCATAATGTTCAAGAATTTCTGCTGAGAGCTCTTCTTCGCTGTATTTAACGGCATTTTCGATATAAATTCTTGCTGTGGTGTATGCTCCTTGCCTAAAGAGAACCCAGCCGTACGTATCCAAGAAGGTAGGATTAGTTGGCTCGGCTTTTACTGTTATGCTACTCATTTGTTCGGCTTTGTCTAGATCTTTCCCTTCTAATGACAAATAATAACTGTAATTGTTTAATACGTGAAGATTTTGTGGATTGAGTTTTAACGCTTTTTCATAATTTTCGAAAGCCGCTTCTTTATTTCCTAGGAAATAATGTAAGTCGCCAATTTGTCCATAAAAATCGGATTTAAGCAAGGGATTATCAATTTTAGCCGACTTCAATCCTTCTTCAAATATATCGAGAGCTTCTTTATATTTTTTTTGTTGATATTTTGCTGCTCCGAGATAAAAATAAAATTGGGGCGCATCAGGAATATATTTTATAGCTTCTTCGGTGATTTCAATTATTTTATCGATGCTGTCGGGCAAGGCAATACGTAGCATTTGTTCGTATCCGATCGGATCGGTGGGATTGGCTTTTGTGTAGATTTCAAATTGTTTTATGGCTTCCTCTTTGTTTTCTTGTAGCAACAATACGTTTCCGTAAATGAGGTTTAAAAGGGTGTTATTGGGATACTGATCGAACAACGTTTCAAAGAGCGGGTTTACCAATTTGATATCGCGTTTGTTTTGTCTAAGGATATCAATGTAGCGGGTAAGTAGCTGCACTTTAGTCTCTACATCTATTTCTGCACCTGTAATGGCTTTTCGTAGTTCTTCTTCGGCGGCCTCCTTGTTTCCTGTTTTTTCGTAATAATTGACCATGGAAAGTATCAGATTGGGATAATCCGGATCGATTTCTTTTGCCCGATTATAATAACATATGGCTTTATCTGGTTGGTTATCTTGCAAATAAAGGTCCCCGAGAAGAACTATATAACGCGGGTCATCAGGATTTTGAGCAATGATATTCTCAATTTCCATGAAAGCTTTTTCTTTTTGGTTGAGCATGGAGTACAGCTGAAATTTATTGAGAGCTGTGGTTTCCGATACTCCTGAAATTTTTTCCAATTCGTTCAATACATCAATTGCTTTTTGCAGTTCGCCGCTATCGGCATATGCTTGCGATAACTGCATATAAAGCTCCATTTTAGAGGGGAATTCTTTTAATAATGCTCGATAAATATCTATCGCATCCTGATTTTTGCCCGATTCTTTACTCAGACCGGCAAGCATCATGTTATAGTAATAGTTTTTGGGATCATATTGCACGGCTTTTTTCAAAAAATCCAATGCTTTGCTCTTTTCATCGAGTACATTATAAAACATTCCCAATTCTATTAGCACATTGGCATTGGTTGAATCGATGGAATAACAGTGCTGCAAATAGTCAAATGCTTCATCGTATTTGCCTTGAACTTTTGAATTGATTCCCTCGTAAAAATAATAATCGAATTTTCTTTGTTCCTTTTCGTCCAATACTGTTCCTTCCTTTTTTAGGAGGAGTTTTGTTTGTTGAGCATTTGCTAAAAAGATACAAAAAAGAGGAATAATAAGTGAAAAGCGTTTTAAAAAGGATGATTTTCTTTGATACATTATGCAATAATATAGGGTTAAATTTTTCCTGTATGCCCAAATCCTCCGGCTCCTCTGTCGGTTTCGTCCAATTTGCCCACCTCTTGCCATTCTATCCGCGAATGTTCGGTGATGATCATCTGGCAAATTCGATCCCCATCGTTAATCGTGAATTCTTCATCGGATAAATTAATCAGGATTGCGCATATTTCTCCTCTGTAATCGGCATCGATGGTACCCGGCGAATTAACGACAGAAATGCCGTGTTTAATGGCCAAGCCACTTCTTGGACGAATTTGCGCTTCATAGCCTTCAGGTAGCTGAATGTATAAACCTGTTGGCACTAATGCCCGTTGTAAGGGTTTCAGTACAATAGGGTTATCTATATTGGCACGCAAGTCCATTCCTGCCGAATGAACGGTAGCATATTCCGGTAAAGGGTGTTTGGATTGATTGACAATTTTGACCTGCATTTTTTCGTTATTTCTCTAATAATGGAAAAATCAAGATTTCTATTATGCGAATTTAGGTATTTCTACTCAAATAATTGTCAATTTGATGAAATTTAAGGAAGTTCGTTTTTTGAATTCCTTTTATAGTCTCTATTTTTCATAGCAATATAAAAAATGCTTATCTTTGTGAGAGATGAACGATCAAGACGATATATTAGGCAAATTGCGTCAGACGTTGAATGAGCAAGGGATTGAATCTTTTCATATTTTGGAAGATCTTGTTCCAATTGAGGAACAGATGGAATACTTCCGTTATTTTGAAAGGTTGAGAAGAGAAAATGCACCTTTTGTTCGTGACGAAGAAATCTCGATACTTTTTTCACCGGATGCTTCCATTGAAGAAAAAAAAAGAAGTCTTTCTCTTTTGGCGTCTATTCCGGATGTAGCTGCCTATCGTGCCATTGAAACTTATCACAGTAGCCCCTTAGAACCCGAACTAAAAAATTGGTCGGCAATGGCATTGGTAAGCAGTCGTATTGTTCTTAACTCCAGTCTTTCGGGGAAACAACAAGTATATATCTCTTCCGGTTTGGGCGGGCACGATAAAAAGCTTCGTTTCTTTGGTTTGTTTACAACACAAAATAGAGAAAATTTTACCGATTTACAGAAAAACATTGTTGAGAGCGAATTCACATTCCAATTGGAGCAAGCCAATGTAGATATCGAGAAATTTGAAATTGAAGACAATTATTTTACCATTTTGATGCTTGTTCCTTTTGATGTGGACATAAAGTCGATCCTTCAAACTGCTATAGACGAATGCAATCAATATGGGAATTTTCTCGATGCCAAGTTCTTATTTACTAATGTTAAAATACTTAGTAACGAAGAGATAGAGAATTTGCTGAAGAAGAAAGATTAAGGAAACCGTTACATGTTGCCATTCTTTTCGCATAGGAAACAATATTTTGTTTGTTTCGGAATACTTTTTTTATTTCTTTTTATTACCACTACCGCGCAGGCACAAACTCCTTCATTTGTGCCACCTGTTTATAATTACACAAGCACGACTTATAATGCCGACAATCAAAATTGGGCAATCGCTCAGGGTAAAGATGGTGTGATCTATATTGGTAATAACAATGGTTTGTTGACTTTCGACGGTGTTAACTGGAATTTATATCGTTTGCCAAATAATTTAGGAATTAAATCGATCTTCATCGATAAAACCCGGGAACCCGAAAGAATATATGTGGGGTCTTTTGAAGAGTTGGGTTTTTTTGAAAAAAATGCAGCCAATCGTTTCATTTATCATTCACTTAAACCTTTGATAAAAAACTACCAATTTCAGAATGATGAGGTTTGGACTATTCAGCAATTAAACGACACCCTCTTTTTTCAGACTTTTTCTTCCTATTTTATTTACAATGAAAAGTGGGCGGAAATAAAATATTTCAAACGTGTGCCAGCACCGTTGTATTTTTTTTCTGCCAAGGGCTCATTGTATGCTCAATACATTAATGAACATTTCTATCGATATAATGGCCGTGATTTTGAACTTCTGTTTACCCGCGATCAATTAAAAAATGACGAGATTGTTTCGATACAACCTTTTGGGAAGAATTTACTTCTTTTTTCTTCGAAAAACGGAATATTAGAATATTCGATTTATTCAAACACGCTTTCCGAATGGAAAACAGCTGTGGATGAAGAATTGAAGAGGGCAAGGGTAAACAGGGTGGTATCAATAGCCGATTCAATTTATATTATTGGAACGTTAAGTGACGGAATTTTTGTTTTAGATACGAAAGGTCAATTAAAGTATCATTTAAACAGAAACAACGGGCTTAACAATAATACCGTTCTGGGCCTTTTTTGTGATAATGAAAATAACATATGGGTAGCATTAGATAACGGAATAGCCTATGTTCAGACAAAATCGCCCATCTCCTTTTTTGAACCTGTCGATATTCAGATCGGATTGGTTGAAGATATGTTGATTGATGATAACCATACGTTTTATTTGGCTACCAACCAAGGAATTTATAAGTATTCCGAAACATTGGATAAAATAATTGCTTTGCCTGGATTTGAAATTCAATCTTGGTTTATTCGGAAGTTTAATGGGCAGATTATTATAGGAAATAATGAAGGAACTTCATTTCTAAAGGATGACAAGAATATTCCTGTGATAAATTCGAGTAGCGGAGGAATGGACATAAAAGCAGTCAATCTTTATGGTCACGACCTGTTGTTAGAGTCAACTTACTCCGATTTACAGGTTTTTAACAAAGTTAATGGGCAGTGGGCATTCAGTCATAAGCTCGACAATTTTTCCGATCTGATCAATCGTATTGAAGTTGATTATACCGGGAATATTTGGGCAGGTCACATGTATAAAGGCGTGTATCGATTACGGGTTGATGAGCAATTACAAAAAATTGTCGATAAAGAATATTTTTCCACGCTTGATTCTCTGCAAAATTATCCAAATCCCATTCGGGTAATGAAATTAAGAGGGAGAATTGTATTTGCCGATGGGCGTGCTTTTTATACTTATGATGATATTACACAAAAAATCATTCTTTTTGATCAATTAAACCAAGATCTTCCGGATTTGGCCGATACACATCGAGTGGTTATGGTGAATGACAGTTTGTGCTGGTTTGTTCGAAACAATGAATATTCCCTTATTTGTTATAAAGACGGTCATTATAAAATTCAGGAAAAGATTCCCTTTAGCATTCTGAATAATCCTCCGAATATGGGAAGGGGTAATGTTTATGTAGACAACAACGGAATATCCTATTTTTGTTTAAATGGCGGAATAGGGAAATATGTTCCCGTGAAAAAAGCACATCAAAAAATTCGGCCTCGCTTTGCTTTGTCTTGGGTGTCCTGTTATAATCGCAAAACCAATCAAGTAACTTATTTGCCTCTTACTAAAAAGAATGCAATTTCTTATAAAGATAATAGCCTAACCTTTCAATTTCAATATCCGGACTATTCAAGAAAACCTATTAAAATCGAGTCTTTTCTTGTGGGTTATGATTCTAAATGGATGACTCTACCTCCTAACTTGAGTGTAAATTATGCAAATCTTCCATTCGGAAATTATGTATTAAAAGCAAGAGTGATAAATGAAGACGGTCACGAATTATCCCAACTTACGTTTTCTTTTCAGATAACAACCCCCTGGTATAAAACAGCCTGGGCTATCATGTTTTATGTTTTGGCGTTTATGATGCTTACCGGTTGGATTGTTAATCAGTATCTAAATTTGGTTATACAGCGAAAAAATAAGGCTTTTGCACAACAGGAAAAAGAAAGGATTGAGCAATTGGAAAGACAAGAGAAAGTCATAACCGCTTTGAAAAACGAATAGTTACAAGCCGATTTAACCCATAAAAGTAAAGAATTGGCAAATGCCACGATGCTTATCATTAATCACGAAGAGTTTCTTAATAACCTAAAAAAAGAGATTCAAGATCATATTCTTTCAGGAAAGATACAGCGAAAACAGGGAAACGAACTGATTAAAATGATTGAAAATAATTTTTCGGAGAAAGATGAATGGGCGGTTTTTCAGGAAAACTTTGATCTTATTCATGAAAATTTTTTCAGAAAACTTAAGG
>CAYUIY010000039.1:0-19851 GCA_964444915.1 uncultured Dysgonomonadaceae bacterium | reverse complement strand
ATAAAATTAAACGGTATCGGCTTGCATTCGGAGGCAATAATTCCGAGTTGAATGCACAGGATTTTATTGCGATGACAGCCATCCATACGGGAGTGGAAAATTTCATCCTGTCAAAAAAAACCGATACAAAACCCATAGAAGACAAGATACGTCTGCTTATTCAAGAGTTGGACGAATATTTGAAAAAATAATCACCGTTTCATCCCGTAATAGGATGAGACACCTTCATTTGCACTTGTTTCGACATTGAATTTTGTTCGATGGAGAGTTAAGTGTTTTTTATTTTATGAGATGTAAGGAGTAGTAAATAATTTTTTAAAACAAATTTTATGGAAATAGTGATAGGAATCGTTGGACTCCTTATCGGTGCGGTTGTCGCATGGTATGTAACGGGTCTGATGGCAAATTCGCGAGCCAAGAAAATAGTAAGCGACGCAGAGAAAGAGGCCGAAGTGATCAAAAAGAATAAATTATTGGAAGCAAAAGAGGAAGTGCTTTCAATGAAAGCGGAGGCCGAGAAGCAGATCAGTTCACGTACTTCGAAGATACAGAATACCGAAAATCGGTTGAAACAGCGTGAAATGCAGATCAACCAGAAACAGGAGGAGTTGAACAAGAAAAGCAACGAGCTGGACGAAGTGAAAGCTAATCTCGAGAATCAGCGCATAGCATTCGAAAAACGAAACCAAGAATTGGATAAACTCCATAAACAGTCGCTCGAGAAGCTGGAAACCATATCGGGCCTTTCGGCTCAGGAAGCCAAGGAACAATTGGTGGAATCGCTGAAAGACGAGGCCAAAACCAGCGCACAGTCGTATATCAACGAAATTGTGGAAGAAGCTAAAATGACAGCCAATAAGGAAGCAAAACGTATTGTTATACAGACTATTCAGCGGGTTGCAACAGAAACTTCCATTGAGAATGCCGTAACGGTATTCCATATCGAATCCGACGAGGTGAAAGGGCGTATCATCGGGAGGGAAGGACGCAATATTCGTGCATTGGAGGCTGCTACGGGTGTGGAGATTATTGTGGACGACACACCGGAGGCTATCGTGCTGTCGGCTTTTGATCCTGTACGCCGCGAGATTGCCCGATTGTCGCTGCATCAGCTGGTGGCCGACGGACGAATCCATCCGGCCAGAATAGAAGAGGTGGTGGCCAAAGTAACAAAACAAATTGAAGAAGAGATTGTGGAAACCGGTAAACGAACAGCAATCGATTTGGGTATACATGGGCTGCATCCGGAATTGATTCGGCTGATCGGAAAAATGAAATACCGTTCGTCCTACGGACAAAATCTCTTGCAGCATTCGCGTGAAACAGCCAATCTGTGTGCCATTATGGCTGCGGAGCTCGGATTGAATCCTAAGAAGGCCAAACGTGCCGGCTTGTTGCATGATATAGGGAAAGTGCCCGATGATGAACCGGAATTGCCGCATGCTATTCTGGGGATGAAACTGGCCGAAAAATACAAGGAAAAACCCGATATTTGTAATGCCATAGGTGCTCATCACGACGAAGTGGAGATGACTTCGTTGCTGGCTCCTATTGTGCAGGTATGCGATGCCATTTCGGGTGCACGACCGGGTGCGCGCCGCGAGATTGTGGAGGCTTATATTAAGCGCTTGAACGATTTGGAGAATCTGGCACTCTCTTATCCCGGTGTGGTAAAAACATATGCTATACAGGCCGGTCGCGAGTTGCGTGTCATTGTGGGTGCCGACAAAATCGACGATGCAGAAACCGAAAAGCTATCCTCGGAAATTGCACGCAAGATACAAACGGAAATGACTTATCCCGGTCAGGTGAAGATTACGGTGATTCGCGAAACGCGCGCCGTAAGTTTTGCAAAATAAAATATACAGGGGTTGTTAATCCATCAAAAAAGCCGCTTTCGAAAGCGGCTTTTTTTGATTGACGCACACCGAAAAAACAGCCTATTTGCTGCTCCTTGCACTGCGGATTTGATTTCCGCTGCTGTTCCTTGTACTGCGGGTTTGATTTTCGTTGCTGCTCCTTGTACTGTGGGTTTGATTTCCGCTGCTGTTCCTTGACGAGGTTGACGAGCGGGAATTTGAGGAACGGCCTTCCGACCGTTTTATGGTTTCGGTGGGCTTGGAGTTGCGAATATTGAATATACTCTTTTCGGAAGCTGAATTTTCTGAACTTCGATTGTTGATTCCTTTATTGCCGGTGCGACCCGGATTGACGGTTGTCGTGTTTTCTTTCGTTACAGTTTTTCCTGTTTCTGTCCCGTTAGTCGTTGTCGATCTACCGGAATTTCCGCTAAGGGCCGATCGGTTGGTTGTTTTGTCGTTATTGTCGTTTTTTGAAATTTCCGGACGATACAGGCTTACCGAACGGTTGCTTACAGTGGATCTTCCCGGACGGGAGGCATTTGTAACCCGATGAATTTTTACGTTATATCCTGTTTCTTTGCGATAATCACGAGGAGCGGGTCCGCTGTAGTATTTGTTGTTGTTATGTATATGGATATGGTTGATGATGGTGGTGCGGTTGTATATGGCCGGAGTGTAGGGTTTGTAATACTTGTGCACGTGGGGATGATACAGGTACTTTGCAGGCAAAAATACCCAATAGAACGACGGGAGTTGGATGTGTACGCTCAATTGTACGCGTGGTCCCAGAGGTGCCCAGCCGTAAAACCCTCCGCCGTTTCGCCATACAACCCATGCCGGAGCCCATTCGTAACCGGGAATCCATGCCCAGCCGTAAATGTCGTCATAATACCATCTGCCGTAGTGAAAAGGTGCCCAGCCCCATTCGAAATCCGATACCCATGTATTTCCGTAATGGGTCATTACCCAATAGCCGTCGGTTAGGTAGGGATGAAAGTTTTTCCCTACATCAGGCATCCAGACAAGACCAAATTCCCTGTGGTTCATCCATCTGCCGTAGGGTGCCAAGGCATTGTAAAATACGCCGAAGCTTACTTCGCCTACGGAGTAATTATTTTCATAATATTCGGGTTGGGCAATCGCTTTATTCGCGAATGGTGGCAAGGCGTAAATCATCATTGTCGTAAGAGCAATCATCAGAGCTTTTCCAATTGTTTTCATATCCTTGCATTTTAAAAGTGGGTGTCTCGTTGTTAACGATTTAACAAAGCGTTTCCGAAATAGTTTAAATCGGAATAATTTTAACCGTTTAGCGATTGAAAAAAATGCTGCAACGAAACGGTTTGCAGCATTTTAAAATGTGTATAGGGGATACGAAAGAATTATTTGAAAACCTGCTCAATACCGGAGAAACCCATAAAGGCCATTGCCAAAATACCGGCTGTGAGTAGTGCGATGGGAACACCTTGCATGGCTTTTGGCACTTTAGTAAGTTCTAACTGTTCGCGGATACTCGAAAAAATAATCAAGGCCATGGAATAACCGATTGCTGTGGAGATGGCATAAACAATCGACTCCAGTAGATTAAAATCTTTCTGGATGACCAATATGGCTACTCCCAGAATAATGCAGTTAGTTGTAATGAGAGGCAGGTAAACACCCAAGGCTTGATATAGGGGAGGAGAGATTTTTTTTATGATGATTTCTACCATTTGTACTAAGGCGGCGATGACCAGGATAAAGGTGATGGTTTGTAGGTATTCTAACCCGAAGTTTTCCAGAATGCCTTTTTGAATGAGGTAGGTAACCAATGTTGACAGGGTGATCACAAAAGTAACAGCTGCACTCATTCCGATGGCCGTATCGATTTTTTTGGAAACGCCTAGGAAAGGGCAGATTCCCAAAAATTGCGAAAATACAATGTTGTTTACAAAAACGGCGACGATAATAATTCCGATAATTTCCATATTTTTCCTTTTTAAACGGGGTTAATTCGTTTTCTTTTGCAATTTGTTGAAAATGGCAATAAGATATCCGAGTACGATGAAAGCTCCCGGTGCGAGTACAAAAATGAGCGAGCCATAATTTTCAGGGTAAACGGTCATCGAGAAAATTTTGCCCGTACCCAGAAATTCACGTAGCGCTCCTAAAATGGTCAATGCCAAAGTAAATCCTATACCTATTCCCAATCCATCGAAAATGGAGGGTACGACTTTGTTTTTGGAAGCGAACGATTCGGCTCTTCCTAGCACGATGCAGTTGACAACAATCAACGGGATGAAGATGCCCAAACTGTCTGCCAATGCAGGAAGATAGGCATTCATCACCATTTCAACAATGGTTACAAAAGTAGCAATCACGACGATATATGCGGGAATGCGCACCATATCGGGAATCAGATTCTTAAGTGAAGAAATGGCCAAGTTTGAACAGGTGAGCACGAAGAGCGTAGCCAATCCCATACTCATTCCGTTGAGGGCAGAGCTTGAGGTTGCCAGTGTGGGACACATTCCCAATAGCAGTACAAATGTGGGATTTTCTTTGACAATCCCGTTTATCAATACCTTGATGTTATTGCGCATGGTTTTCTCCTCCTGTTGTTTTGTTGTTTTCGTTAAATGTTGCATCCGAAGCAATGTCTTTATCGTTTTCTATGGTTGCTCCGCTAATAGCATTTCCTTCGGCTGCTGTGGCTCCCGATGCGGCATCGCCGGCGAGGGTATGGTTATAGGCGGCATAGGCTTTGTTTACGGCTTCAAGAAAAGCACGCGACGTGATGGTAGATGCCGTGATGGCATCGACGTTGCCCCCGTCTTTCGATACAGAAAGTTTTTCTTTCGACAAATCGCGCCCGATGATGCATTGACCGGGTTTGGTTGTGTCTTTGAACCATTGAACCACTTTTGCACCTAATCCGGGGGTTTCGGCATGCGATAATACAGAATAGTTTACAATCCGGTTATTCGTATCGAATCCAACAATGATTTGAATATTTCCCCCGAATGCATTGTTTGAATAACTGGTGATGGCAAAGCCTACCAATTCATCTCCTTTTTTTGCAGGATATACGGTGAGCGAATCCCCTGCATCATCCGGTATTTTGTAAGCCTCGGCTACCGGATCATTGTCGAAAGGAGGTACTACTTCACGGATAGCATTTTCCAATTTCTTTGCTTTTGCTTCGGCAATGGGTTTTGCCGTTATTTTATTGACTTGTGCCAACAGAACAGCTACTGTCAAACAAATGGTAAATAACGACAAAAACATGTTTTTAAATGTAGATTTCAGCTTAGCCATTTTTTCTTGCCTCCCCAAATCGTTTAGGTGTTGTGTAATAATTAATAAGTGGTGTGAATCCGTTCATGAGAACAATCGCAAACGACATTCCCTCGGGATAAGCACCCCAGAGACGAATGCACATGGTGATGATTCCGATGAAAAAACCATAAATAAGCATTCCTCTTTTAGTTAGGGGCGAGGTGACATAATCGGTAGCCATGAAAATAGCTCCTAACATTAATCCGCCCGAAAAAAGATGTATTAAAGGATGATATAAAGGAATGGGGTTGATCAAATAAAGAATGCCACTGAAGATGGCAACGGTTCCCAGAATAGCGGTCGGGATATGCCAGGTAATGATTTTCTTCCATAACATATATCCTAGTCCCAATAAAAGAGCCAAAGCACTTATTTCTCCCAACGAGCCGCCTTCTATTCCTAGCAACATGTGAGTCAAGGAGGGCAAATTGTCGGGATTGAATTTTAAGTTGGCCAACACGGTTGCCGAAGTAACAGCGTCGGTTGCGGCAACTGCAGGAACAGGCCATGTGGTCATTTGTGCAGGAAAAGAAATCAGCAGGAAGATGCGTCCTACCAATGCCGGATTAAAAATATTGTTTCCCAGGCCACCGAAAGACATTTTCCCGATGCCGATGGCAGCCAATGCACCAATGGCAAGAATCCATAGGGGTAAATTTGAAGGGAGATTGAAAGCCAGCAGAACGCCGGTTAGTATGGCTGAGCCATCACTTATTGTTGGTTCTTTTTTCAGTATGAATTTGGTAATCAAGTATTCGAAACCGACGCAGAACAAAACGGAAAACAGCGTAATAATTGCCGCGTCAAGACGAAATACATACAAAGATACCAGAAATGCAGGGATGAGCGCAATCAGCACGCCATACATATTTTTGGGGATGCTGTCCCCACCATGAATATGTGGTGAAGGTGAGACGACTAGTTTATTTTCCATATCCATTTCTTTCGTTATTTTTTTCTTGCTTTCATAATGTCTATTACTTTTCCTTTCCCTAGTCGGATATAATCGAGTAAGGGGCGATTGGCCGGGCAGGTATAACTGCATGATCCGCATTCGATGCAATCGGTAATGTGGTTTTTTTCTGCTCTATCCCATACGGCATATTCCGTGAGATTCATAAGGAGAGTAGGGTTGAGCCCCATAGGGCAAACGTGAATGCATTTGGCACAGCGGATGCAGTCTCTCGACACTTTTCGTCTTGCTTCAGACAACGGGATAAGGAGTATTCCTGATATGCCTTTGACTACAGGAATATCGGTACGTGCCACGGCTTTTCCCATCATGGGGCCGCCACTGATAATTTTTCCTGTCGTTGGAGGTAGACCTCCGGCAAAATCGATCAGTGTTTGGAAGGGAATGCCTATGCGGGAACGAACATTGCACGGGTTTTTTACTTCTTTGCCCGTAACAGTGACGATGCGTTCAATAAGAGGTTTGTTTTTTTGTACGGCTTCGTATACGGCAAACGTGGTTCCGACATTTTGAACAATGGCTCCCACCGAGATGGGGAGCTCCCCGCTAGGTACCTGACGTCTTATTAAGGCATCGATAAGTTGTTTTTCACCTCCTTGAGGATAACGTTCTTTTAACGGTTGAACGCTTATACCTGGGTAGGATGTTGTGTATTGTATGAACTTGTCGATAGCGTCTTTTTTATTGTTTTCGATCCCGATGATTGCTTTTGAAACGTTGAGTGCCTTCATCAAGATGGTTGTGCCTACTAATATCTCTTCGGTTTTCTCCATCATTAATTGATGGTCGGAAGTGAGATAGGGCTCGCATTCTACAGCGTTGATGATGAGTACTTCGGCTTTCATTCCCGGTGGAGGCATCAGTTTTACGTGCGTGGGGAACATGGCTCCGCCCATTCCTACAATACCGGCAGAGGCAATCTTATCAAGGATTTCCTTTTGCGACAGGTTGCATTCTTTTATCAGCGTTTCTGACCGATCTATGGAATCTTCCCACTCATCGCCTTCAACTCCGATGATTACGGCATTGCGTCGGTAACCACTGATATCGACTACTTTGTCGATTTTTTTGACGGTTCCCGACACAGAAGAATGAATATTGGCCGAAACAAAACCCGCACTTTTTCCGATTAGCGTTCCTACTTTTACTTTATCGCCCCTTTTTACTACGGGCTGACTGGGCGCTCCGATATGTTGTGCTAGCGGGATACTTACTTCAGCAGGAATTTCAATGGATTGTATTGCCTTTCCTGCAGAAAGTTTGCTCGCTTCCGGATGAATACCACCAATACGAAATGTTTTTAACATAAATAGGTTGATTTTTCCTGATTCTGCTTTTTATACTGTTTTCTTGATTTCTTCTTTAGGAGAAGCGGATGTCTTTTCTTTTCGGGGTGGGAAGTTAAGTTCCCATATCGAGTTGGTAGGACAAACAGGAACACATTTGCGGCACAAACGACATTTATCGTCATCGATATAGGCCACGTTGTTTTCAATGGTAATGGCATCAAATGCACATACCTGTACACATTTGCTACAACCTATACAGGCTACCTTACAGGCTTTTCGGGCGACAGCTCCTTTATCTTCGTTTACGCAAGAAACAAAAATACGCCGTGATTTTGGACCTTGTTTACGCAGTTCGATAATATCTTTCGGACAAGCTTTCACGCATGCGCCACAAGCGGTGCATTTTTCCTCATCTACTTCGGGAAGAAGAGTTTGGGGATTAATGTGAATGGCGTCAAACAAGCAGGCTTCAACGCAATCGCCCAAACCGAGGCATCCAAAAAAACAATCTGTTTCACCGCCGTAAAGAGCGGCTTCGATGGCGCAACTAGGTGCCCCGTCGTATATACTGGTTTGTGGACGATATTCGCATGTGCCATTGCATCGTACCACAGCAATTTTTTTTGCTGTAGTGGGTGCCGTTTTTCCTAAAATAGCAGCGATTTTATCCATGGTTTCTTGTCCTCCTACAGGGCAAAACAAACTGTCCATCGTTTCGGCTTTTACCACTGCCGAAGCAAATCCTCTGCAGCCGGGAAATCCGCATCCGCCGCAGTTGGCGCCGGGTAAAATTTCTTGTACTTGCTCAATGAGAGGATCTTCTATTACTTTAAATTTTTGTCCGACAAAATACAGGATCGTTGCACTTACTGCACCAATGGTTCCCAATAAAGCAACAGCTATCAGAATTGCATTCATAATAAGGATTGATTTGTAGAATCGCTTTTTTTAATTGTAAAAGTAAATATTTTGGTCATTTTGTTTCTTAACAGATATAATAATACATAATAAGGAGCAAGAATGGAAATAGCCAAAAGAGCCGTTTGTATTTCATTGAGATGGCAGATATACGTTGAGAGAATTACCATTGCAACAATCAAGACAAGAGGTATGACGTATGCCCACAAAACGGCCTTATAACCCAGAGATGTTTTGCCCTCTATTATTACTCGGTCATGAACTTTGAACCGGCCGGAAGAATCGACGATGTCAACGGTTTTTTCACTTGAGTCTGCTGCGGTACAATATCCTTTGGCGTGACAAGCACTGCATGCCGACTGCTGCAGAATGCGTACCTTGATGTGGTTTCCATCTATATGCTCAATAATGCCTTCATGTTCAATCATGAATTTAATGGCTTTTGAAATCTTTTTGGAATTTTGGGCAAAGGTAAGGATTATTTTTGATTTAGGGGAAAGGATTTTTTCAAATAAAAGTTTAATGAATTTCCTTGCCGGAAATAGCCAATCTCATGACCAATGGTTTTCAGTCGTTGTTCCAGATAGTGTAATTCGTCTTGCGGTCGGTTCTCTGATAAGGGTTTGTTGTCGTAGAGAAAGTAGTTGTCTTGGTATTGGCCGGGTGTGATATTTGGCATCAAAACATTGGCGCCGATTTGGATGGCTCTTTCACGTGCGTCTTTTTCAATGGCTTGCAAAGCGGTAGTGGCAGCGATATTGATATTGTTCATTATAATACGTAAAAGAGCTATCATTTTAAAGCTTAAATTTAATCGTTCTTTAAGGGGAAGTAGTTGATCTTTGAATGCATAAAGTGGTGTGTTTCGATGTTCTATGTAGGGTCCCATACCGCACATGTCGATGTCGAATGTTTTCATGAAGAGAAGGTCGTCGGCCAAATGTTCCGTAGTTTGAAAGGGTAAACCGATCATTACGCCGGTTCCTACCTGATATCCTATTTTTTTTACTGCTTCCAAGGCATTCAGCCGGTTTGTGAATTGGTGCAATTTGTTTTGAGGGTGCAGTTTTCGATACAATTCTTCGGATGAGGTTTCGATGCGGAGCAGGTAGCGGTCGGCACCACTTTCGAACCATCGTCGATATGTTTCTTCCGACTGTTCGCCGCACGAGAGTGTGATGCCAATTTCTCCGTTGGTCAGTCGTTTACTTTCCTTGAGAATCCGATCGATTTGATTGATAAAGGTTTTTGATGAAAGTTCGCCCGATTGAATAGCAATGGAGCCGTAGCCATGATGATAAGCAAATTGTACCGTTTGCATGACTTCTTCTTCGGTGAGGCAGTAGCGGCGGAGCGAGTTGTTTGAGCGACGAATGCCGCAATAGTAGCAGTTTTTCCGGCAGTGGTTCGAGTATTCGATGAGCCCCCTTAGATATACGGTATTCCCGACATGTTGCTGTTTGATTTTCCCCGAAAAGTCGAACAATGTTTGTTCTTCTTTTCCTTTTGTTTGGAGAAGAAAAATCAAATCGGTTTTCGATAGCGCGGGTTGCTGTAAAATGAAGTCGAGAGACATGGTTATTGTTCTTTTGAAGGAAACTCTGCTTTGTTTTTCTTAAAAGGTTTTATGGCTCTTTCGAAAATCCCGTTGACGTAGGCCAGTGTCATACCGTAATTGGTTACGGGAATGCCTTTGCTGATGAAAGATTGTATTCGGTTAAGCAATTGTTTCCGGGTAACCATGCAGCCGCCACATTGAATGACGAGGGCAAAGTTTTTTGTTGCCTCGGGCATTTCCGATAATCCCGATACAAAGGTGAAATTTAATTTTTTTCCCGTGAATTGCTGCAATAATTTTGGGATTCTCACCCGGCCGATGTCGTCGCAGCTTATCTGATGAGTACAGCTTTCGAGAATAAGAACATTGTCGTTCTCTTTTAACAAAGGAATTTGGGATGCTCCTTCAATGTACTTGTTAAAATCGCCTTTCATTCGCGCAAAAACGATACTGAAACTCGTTAGAGGAATTTCTTCCGGAAGAAGATTGGCAACGTAGTCGAAAACACGACTATCTGTGATTGCTAGTGTTGGTTTTATGTTAAGTTTCAGAAAATCTTCCAATTCGGTTTCCTTCACAACGATCGCAATGCAATGGTTATCCAACGCATCTCGAATAGTCATGTTTTGAGGTAGAATTATACGTCCTTGAGGTGCTTCACTGTCGATAGGTGTAATAAGTAGCACAATATCTTTGGGTTTTACGAGATCGCCGATGAGGGATGTCTGTTGATAAACGTTTTCGGGAATGATTTCTTTGATGGCTTTAATTAGTTCTTCTTTATTGGTAGGATGAAGTGTGCTGAAATCGATAATTTTAGCATCGGTGTATTGTCGAATAAAGATTTTTGTGTATGTTGCTATCTTTGAAACATCACTTTTGTTGTGAACAATAAGGTAAGGTACATTTGATTTTTCGAATTGATGGATAAGGTCTATCTCATAGTTGCCAAACTGATTCCCCGCGATCAGTAAAATGGCACAGTCAACTTTTTTGATGGTTTCGATTGACTTTTTAAACCGTTTGCTGCCCAGCGTGCTCAGATCGTCGATCCCTGCGGTATCGATCAACGTGGCCGGACCGATTCCGAAAATCTCAACCGTTTTGGTGACGGGATCGGTTGTTGTTCCGGCTTCGTCTGACACAATAGCAATCTCTTGGCCTGTCAGTAGATTAATAAGTGAACTTTTACCTATATTTCCTCTGCCGAAAATCCCGATATAAACCCTCTCAATTCCTCCCCTCGATTGAGTGTAAACGTTTTTTTTAGTCATTTCTTTTTAGAAAAAAATTAGAAATACAAATCTCTTTCGCCCTGTTTTATTTTTTCGATCTTTTCTCGGATTTGTTTCTGCCGGGCTTCGCTTAATGCATCAAGATTTTTCTCAATGACTTTCCAACCCTTACGAGCAGTCTCGGCAGGCGCATAATCCGTAAGATATTCTGCTAATGTGAGAATGGCATTAGGTGTGCAAAATTGTTTGATAAATCCCGGTACCGAAAATTCCATAAAATGCTCTCCTGTCCGCCCTAATCGATAGCATGAAGTACAGAAAGAAGGTAGCATTTCCTGATCGAGCAGTTCATCAATAACCTCGTTGAGAGAGCGATCGTCGTTAATTTTAAATTGCCCTTTGTTGAGATTATGGTTTTTTTCTTTTTCTACATAGCTGCCTATTTCGATTTTTGTTCCACCGTCAATTTGAGATATACCGTATTGAATAATTTCATCGCGTAGTTTTTGGGGTTCACGTGCAGTGAGAATCATTCCCGTATAAGGAACAGCAAGGCGAAGAATGGCGATTAAGCGCGTGAATTCTTCGTCAGAAACAAAATATTTGTTATTAATGTTTAGGGCCGAAGCATTTTTTATCCGTGGAAACGAGATGGTATGGGGCCCTACATTGTAACACGCTTCCAGATGATTGGTATGGCGAACCAGTGCCATTACTTCGAAACGCCAGTCGTACAGACCAATGAGTGCGCCGATACCTACGTCATCCAACCCTGCTTCTTGTGCGCGATCAAGTGCTGTGAGCCGATAATCGTAATTGGCTTTTTTGCCCCAAGGATGATAGCTTTTATATACTTTGCGATGATAGGTTTCCTGAAATATTTGATAGGTACCGATTCCTGCTTTTTTTACGGTTCTGAACCCTTCGATATCGAGTGGAGCAGCATTGATGTTGACACGACGGATTTCGCCTTTATTTTTCTTTACGCTATAAGCAATTTTGACGGTGTGTGCAATGAATTCTGCATTATAGTCGGGGTGTTCGCCATAAACCAAAATTAACCTCTTTTGCCCGTTATCTTCTAGGGCTTCAATTTCACGAACGAGTTCTTCATCGGAGAGGGTCTTTCTGATTTGTTCTTTATTTGTGGCCCTAAATCCGCAATATAAACAGTTGTTTGTGCATTTGTTGCCAACATATAAGGGAGCGAAGAGCACGATGCGATTGCCGTAGATGGTTTTTTTAAGTTGCTTGGCGCCTTCTTTGATTTCGCGGATGCTTTCCGGATCTTCAGCGTTGATGAGCACGGCAACCTCTTCCAAATTGAGTCGTTGTTTCGATAGCGATTTGTCGATTACTTCTCTTACCCGTTTTTTTGTAGGAACAGTGTTGTGGAGATATTCCCAAATTTCGTCTTCATTAATGAATGGTTGCATGGGGATATCGGGAATTTTATAGGTTTCAGGAGTAAATTTCATTTTTTTATTCGTCAGTTTTTTTAAAATTATGATGGCATTTCCCTTAATTCCGGTCTATCTATTTTTCCTTACAAAAATAAGGATTAATGAGTTAAAAGTCAAACTTTTTCGTTTCAAATTAAAAACGTCGATGCAATAGGGATAACGAATATTCCAAATAATTATAGCCAGTGGGTATGCAAGGATGGTCGGCAAAGAAATTTTTGGCAACAAAATGTCTCTGAGCTACATTTTGTACCAATAAATGAAAAATGGAAGTTGAATAGCATTACTGTCAAACAAAAAATGGCATATTAATATTTATCGGCATATTTTTGCGCGAAAAATGTAAAATTTCATACCTTTGCATGGTGCTAAAAGAAAAAAAAGATATTTTGTTTAAATTCCCGGTAACTGCTGAGAAAAATGTAAGAAAAAATCATTTTATGTTGCAAAATAAATTTTCGGGAATGGGGGTAGCGTTGATTACCCCGTTCAAAAAGAATAAAAAAGTTGATTTTGAAGCGCTAGAACGGCTAATAAATTATCAGCTTTCGAGCGGGACGGATTATATTGTGGCATTGGGAACAACCGCTGAGACTCCCACATTGGAAGAAAACGAACGTGAGGAGATTGTTCGTTTTGTTGTTAAACGAGTAGGAGGAGAAATACCTATAATAATGGGGGTTGGAGGTAATAATACGGCTCAATTGGTGCATACCCTTAAAACATTCGATTTTACAGGAGTAAGTGCTATACTTTCGGTTACACCTTACTACAATAAACCCACACAGGAGGGGCTTTTTCAACATTATCGCGCATTGAGTGAGGCTTCGCCTTTGCCAATTATTCTTTATAATGTACCTGGACGTACGGGTGTAAATCTTTTGGCTGAAACTACTTTACGTATAGCACGTGAGTGTAAAAACGTAATAGCAATTAAGGAAGCATCCGGCAATATGGAGCAAATAAATCGAATTATAGCGGGCAAACCCGATGGTTTTTCAGTTATTTCAGGTGATGATGCCATGACTTTACCAATTATTAAGGCGGGTGGTATAGGTGTAATATCGGTATTGGGAAATGCTTTTCCTAAAAGATTTGTTCAAATTGTTCATTTGGCATTAAATGGTAATATGAAGAAAGCCGAGGAAGATGTTGCCGTTTTTTCGGAAGTTATCCGATTGTTGTTTGTCGATGGAAATCCGGCCGGAGTAAAATGCATGCTTCATGAGATGGGATTTATCGAAAACGAGTTGCGTTTACCTTTGGTCTCTGTTTGTGATGAAACAGCTGCTTGCATTAGAAGAGAAATAAGCATTCTATAATTTTATAATGTACTAAGTTTAAATTGAAGTATGTTTTATGTGATCTCCCGATTTTAATTATTATAGTAGAATAAATTTGTATTTTTGCATATTCAATTTCGAAACAATTTTTTTTATTATTATGAACCGCATCCCCTTTTTATTAATTCTATTAGTTATGGCCTTTTCAGCCGGTTGTTTACAACAAAAAAAATCAAATAACAAGGTATATACAACTCTTGATATAGCTAATTTGGATACTACGGTTGCTCCGGGTACCGATTTTTATCAATATGCTACAGGTGGTTGGCAGGCTGCAAATCCTTTACCACCCGAATATTCGCGTTATGGTTCTTTCGAAAAATTGGCTGAAGAGAATCGAAAACAAATTCAAAGTTTGATTGAAGAACTTGGTAAACAACAAAATCCCAAAGGTTCGAATGCTCAGAAGGTGGGCGATCTTTACAATATAGCTATGGATAGCATAAAGCTGAATGCAGAGGGGGTAACTCCCTTAAAGCCTTTTATTGACGAGATTGCTGCGGCCAAAGATAAAAAAGAGATTGTTCGTTTGATGGCGAAAGTAGGCAAGTATGCTTCCAGTCCTTTTTTCGGTTTTTATGTCGGACCCGATGACAAGAATAGTTCAATGAACATTGTGCATCTTTTTCAGTCGGGCTTGGGTATGGGGGACCGCGATTTTTATCTTGAGCAAGATGAGCGTTCGAATATGCTTCGGCGAGAATATGTAAAGCTCATGGAGACTCAATTTTGTAACGCCGGTTATACTGAGGAAAATGCCCGAAAAGCGGCCAAGACAGTAATGAGAATCGAAACCGAATTGGCAAAGTCACATGTGACAAAAGAGATGCGCCGTATACCTGAATTGAATTACCATAAATTTATGGTGAGTGAACTTAATACCAAAGTTGCACACTTTGATTGGGAATATTATTTTGATCAAATGGGAGCCAAGGGGATTGATAGTTTGAATGTATCTCAGATTGAACCTATTCAAACATCGATTGCGATTATTAACCGAGAGCCCATTGAAAATCTTTGTCAGTATTTAAGTTGGAAAGTTATTAATTCAGCTGCTACTTATTTGAGCGATGATTTTGTGAATGCCAATTTCGAATTCTACGGGAAAGCTATGAGCGGTAGTAAAGAGCTTAAACCTCGGTGGAAAAGAAGCATCGATGTGGTGAACAGCGCTTTGGGCGAAGTAGTCGGACAGTTATATGTTGAAAAATATTTTCCTTCCGAAGCAAAAGAACGTATGATGGAGTTGGTAGATAATCTAATGAAATCATTGGGTGAACGTATTGATAATTTGGAATGGATGAGTGAAACCACCAAAACAAAGGCTCAGGAAAAATTAGCAGCCTTTACTGTTAAAATAGGTTATCCGGACAAATGGAAGGATTACTCGGCTCTCGAAATTGAAAATGATTCGTATTGGGCGAATATAATGCGCTGTTCCGATTTCGAATATAACGATATGATTAAGGATCTTGGTAAACCGGTAGACAAAAGCAAATGGTTTATGTCGCCCCAAACCGTGAATGCGTATTATAATCCATCGTCCAACGAAATATGCTTTCCTGCAGGAATTTTACAACCGCCTTTCTTTTATATGAAGGGTGATGATGCGATTAATTACGGAGGTATCGGGGTAGTTATCGGCCATGAAATGACACATGGTTTCGACGATCAAGGAAGGAAATACGATAAAGTTGGAAATTTGAACGAGTGGTGGACGGAAGATGATGCAAAACGCTTTGAAGAAAGAGCTAAAGTACTGGTGGATTATTTTAATAATATTGTTGTATTGGATACTGTTCATGCAAATGGAGTATTTACATTGGGGGAAAACATTGCCGATCATGGAGGTCTTCAGATTGCTTATCATGCGTTTTTGAAAACGCCGCAAGCAAAATCGAAAGAAAAAATAGATGGTTTTATCCCGCCTCAGCGTTTTTTCCTTTCTTATGCAACACTTTGGGCGGCTAATATCCGCGATGAAGAAATCCTTCGTTTAACCAAGCTTGATCCTCATTCGCTAGGCAAGTGGCGCGTAAATGGTGCGCTGCCGCATATCGATGCATGGTACGAGGCTTTCGATATTCAACCTGCCGATCCCATGTATTTACCTAAAGAAAAGAGAGCTTCTATTTGGTAGAAGTGAAAAATTGGGACGATTTCTTGTAAATCGAATTTTAAAAAAAGGATAATTAAAAAATTTTTCGAACGATTTAAAAAGTGAAAAGATTATGTTTTCGGGAATTGTAGAAGAAGCAGCTACTGTTGTAGCTTTAAATAAAGAAAAAGGGAATCTTCATATTACCTTGAGATGTTCTTTTGTCGATGAATTAAAAGTTGATCAAAGTATATCGCACAACGGTGTTTGTCTAACAGTTGTTTCTATTGATGGAGACACCTATACGGTTACGGCTGTTAAGGAAACCTTGGATCGTTCTAATCTCGGTTTATTGAAGGTAGGCGATAAGGTAAATTTGGAACGCAGCATACTGATGAACGGTCGTTTGGATGGGCATATAGTTCAAGGACATGTTGACCAAACAGCCGTTTGTACCGAAGTTGCGGAAGCCGACGGAAGTTGGTATTACACTTTTGAATATGAATTTGATAAAGAAATGGCCAAAAAAGGGTATTTGACGGTCGACAAAGGGTCGGTGACGGTTAATGGTGTGAGCCTGACGGTAGTTGAACCGACCGATAATACCTTTAAGGTAGCTATTATTCCTTATACCCATGATGTAACCAATTTTTGTCAGATTGAGAAAGGGTCAGTTGTAAATATTGAATTTGATATTATCGGCAAATATATCAGCCGACTAATGGCATTAACTGAATAAATGGATTTTGTTGAATTTGTAAAAACGCGGCAGAGCGATCGTGCCTTCGATCCCAATAGGCCTGTAGAAAAAGAGAAGATCGACCGAATTATAAAAGCGGTGCAATTGGCTCCTTCGGCGTGTAATGCTCAACCATGGCATTTGATAGTAGTTGATGATCCGGAATTAAAAAATAAAGTTGCAGACGCTACTTCTACACGAGTATTGGGATTAAATCATTTTACTAAGCAAGCTCCCGTTCATATTTTACTTGTTGAAGAAAAAGTAAATTTAATGTCGGGAATCGGGGGATGGATTAAAAATAAAGATTATGCCCAGATAGATTTGGGTATTGCAGCCGCATATGCCGTACTGGCAGCTCATGCGGAAGGATTAGGCTCTTGCATTTTGGGTTGGTTCGATGAAGAAAAAATAAAAAGATTGCTCGCTATTCCGCAATCAAAAAGAGTTTGGCTCGATATTGTTATCGGCTATAGTACGCAGCCTCTTCGTGAAAAGAAGAGAAAACCTATAGATGAAATTGTGTCGTTTAATAGATATGGCAAAACAAAATGAAGTTCCTTCTTTATTTTCCAAATCTTTTTTGTTTACTTTGTAGTATAGAGAAGTGAATCAATGTTTAGATGAAGCAATTTTATACTTTTGTGCATTTTGCAGAGAACAAACTTTATTCTTTTTAACATGAAGAAGAGAAACGAATTGTTGGTTACAATGCAAAAATATGTCATCTTTGCAATTTCAAATCAATCTTGTGAAAGTTAATGAACTAAAGTTTGTTGATTAGATAGAAACAGAATGGGAAAAAGGAGAAAACGTTTCTTTTTATCGGTAGTCTTATTTATAGTTACCTTTGTTGCTGCAGCTCAGCAAGTAGGTTCTAATTCGCCTTACGGTCGATATGGTTACGGATTATTATCCGATCCCTCTATTGGAGCATCTGAAACAATGGGGGGTATCAGTTACGGATTAAGAAGGAGTCAGCAGGTTAATCCGGGTAATCCGGCTTCATACTCCGAACTTGATACACTTACGTTTATATTCGATATAGGCGTTTCCGGTCAGTATGCGACCTATAATGATGGAATGGACAAACAAAATTTTTATAACGGAAACTTGGATTATATTGCAATGCAATTCCCTATTATGCGAAAAATAGGTGCAAGCATTGGATTACTTCCTTACTCAAAAGTTGGTTATAGTTTTGGTCAAGCACGATATTTATCTGATGTTGCTTATAGTGAAGTATATAATGGTTCCGGTGGATTAAGCGAAATATATGGAGGAATAGCTTACGAGCCATTTAAGTATTTGTCTTTAGGTTTGAATGTTGCATATTTTTTCGGAAATATTGAACACAACAAACAATTGCCTTCGATCGACAATACTACTTTAGCGAGAATAGCAGCCGATAAATTTTCGATTCGGGATATCAAATATGATTTTGGAATTCAGCTCACATATCCCATCGATCGAATGCAGTCGGTTACAGTTGGATTAGTTTATACACCGAAAATAAATACCAAAGCACCCATTTATTCTTACGATCGGTTGTTGGATGCCAATGGAAATATCAAACAGATTCTTAAAAATGATACGATTCCTTCACAAGTTTTTCGTTTCCCTAATTCTTTTGGAGTAGGAGTAACTTATTCTAATCAAAATTGGTTGGTTGGAGTGGATGGCACTTATCAGCCATGGAAAGGAATGGAATACCCATCAGCTTTGGATAAAATGGATAAAATGGATCCCGATGAGCGATTTAATAATCGGTTTAATAATCGGTATCGTATTGGAGCGGGAGCAGAATATGTGATCGATCCCTTTAGCCGCGATTTTTTCCGCAGAATACGTTTTCGTGGCGGATTTTCTTTTGCTAATTCGTATAATAACGTAAATGTATATAATCCTATAAATCCTATAAATAATTCCAATTCAGTAACAGGAGGGTTTAAGGAATATGGGATAAACATTGGTTTTGGTTTGCCGTTTAGAGATACGTACACCGGTAGGGTTTCTTTGTTAAATCTCGGATTTGGCTATTCGCTTCTTAAACCTGACAAAGATTACATGATAAAGGAAGAGATGTTTAAAATAACAATAAATATGAATATTAATGAATTCTGGTTTTTTAAACGTCAGTTTGAGTAACTTAAACGATTTTTTTGTGAATAAAAAAGATGAATGTTAAACTTTTACTTTAACGAATCGTCCTACTAATATATTAAATTATAAACATCGATAAAATGAAAAAAATAGTATTATCTGGTTTTCTTGCTTTAGCAACAATAATGGGAGTTATGGCGCAAAAGGCGGGATATGACCCTGTTAATGCACCGTATGGAAAAGGAGAAGATAGTGTAAAATGTCTGATAAATTTGAGCCTTATGTCAACGGCGGCAAAAGCAGAGGTTTATCAAGATGCGTTAGAACCATGGCATTATGTTTATGAAAACTGTCCTGCATCGAGTAAAAACATCTATATTTATGGTCCTCGTATATTTAAATTCTTGCATTCCCGGGAAACAGATCCGGCCAAGAAAAAAGCCTTAGTGGATAAGGTAATGGAAATTTACGATACACGACTTAAATATTTTGGGAGCGATGATCCGAAAGGTACTGTTTTGGCCTACAAAACATACGATTACATGGAAATGATGGGCGATGAAGCCGATTCCAAAGTAATATACGAATGGTTGAAAGAAGCTATTCTTGATATGAAAGATAAAATGGATCCTCCTGACGCTTATGGTTATTTTATGGTTGCATCTTTAACAGAATACTTAAAAGGTAACTCCACAAAAGAGCAATATTTACAAGACTATTTTATGGTTACAGGATATATAGATCAGGCAATAGCCAATGCTAAAGCAAGGAATGATGAAGAAAGCGTTAATTATTTAGCTGCGGTTAAAGATGGGGTTGTGCAAGGTTTTATAAGCAGTGGTGCAGGTGATTGCGAAACGCTTACCCAATACTATGCAGATAAGATTGAACCAAATAAAACGAATAAAGGATTCTTAAATGAAGTGGTTACTGCTTTAAAGTCGGTAGGTTG
>CAYUIY010000038.1:0-20053 GCA_964444915.1 uncultured Dysgonomonadaceae bacterium | reverse complement strand
ATTCGAACACTTTTTTTTCAATAATAAGCAAAAAAAAATGAGAAAAAAATGCCAAACACTGTCCATCAACAACATAATGAAAAAAATCAAATATCATAAAAAACAAAAAAATTATCGATAATGAAGTTTTCACCTTACAACAGGTATTTGAAAAGACAGAAAAAAACCGCACTAAATACCGGAAAACAGAATTAGAGTGCACAAAAATTGCATCCTGTTTCGGAAAACGCGCTTTAACACCAACTAACTAAATTCCTCCGTCGGAAAATCCGACGAGAGACAAAAAAAAATAATATCCTATTTCTGAAAATCCGACGGACAAAAAACGGCTGTTTTTGCGTAAAAACAGCCTTGGTTTGCCGAAAAATCGCTTTTCTTTGTCAAAGAATACGATCGGGATAGAAGTAAATCAAAATTTTTGTATCCATCGGAAAATCCGACGGGGGATAAAAAAAATTTTCCTGTCGTCGGAAAAAAATTTTAAGGGTCTTTCGTCCTTTTTTTATTGTATATTATTCAGAAAATCAGTAATTCACCGTTTTATATAATAAAAGCGGGACAGAATTCGGCAGTTTTGCGTGCATTAACGTTAATAAAGGTATTTTCTAAGAATTTCAATTATCATCGGCTTCATCGCCTGCCCTCCACTAAAAAAGCCAAATTGATCGCCTCGTGTCTGCGGAAACAACGCGAGTGACTTCCCAAGATTAATACGCAAGGACAGTCGAAAAAGTAACAATTTCGGGTACAACTCTAAAAGTGAAATTTTCGCCCTTTCGATCGATCTCAATGGTAAGTACGTCCGGAGTTTCCCAATCGACGTATTGATTAAAATTAAAGAGGTACGAAAATGCAGCTTTATATCTTTTATTTTTGAAAGCTCTTGCTATTTTGCTATAATAGCCGATATCCCAAAACATACATTTATCGAAACCATTTACATCGGTATAGCGTGTACTCTCGTCGCGATACTTCATCGTTTCAGCTATAAACCGACGATACGATTCGGTTAATGATTTGGGATCGTGATTAAACGGGTAATTTTGTATTCTCTTCACCACATCACCTGCTTGTATCCCCGCCTTTTCTGCCGGTGAATCGGGGTCAACAGAAACAATGGTTTTCAAATCGTCCATATTATAATTAATCCCCGTATAATTATATTTCAAATAATTTACCTGATACGTACCTGAAGACAGATTTCCCGGATAAGGAAATTTTAAAAGGATGAGAGGTAAATTCATTTCAAGGTAATTTTCCAACCCATAATTAGCCGACAATCGTTCGTTCACCTCGCTTTCCCAAATTAACACCATCTCACCCGGTTGCATGAATTTACGATCATAAAACCGATATCCAAATTCTAGAGTATACATAATATCGTTGATTCTCACTGCTTCTGTGGGAGAATACACAGGGATTTTTACCATCCGTTTGTTGCGCATATCGAAACGCCATGTGGGTCGATAAGCACCCAAAGTAGGCGAATTGGGATTATACGACGGATTATTCTGATAGCTATAATAGGTCTGAATAATAAAATCGGGGTCGGTAGTATCCCTTTTAAGGCCCCGTTGAGTAAATACTTTTTCGAAAATGGCATTTATACGGGTATCTATTGCAGCTGTTCGTTCATCAGGTGGTGCAAAGTCAAATGTTTGATAATCGGTAAATTGAGCTTTGGGATTGGTAGTGGTTTTCACGGGAATAACAAAACGTCGGTCCTGAACATCTTCGAGACTATAAAAAGCAAATACCGGAGCCAACTGAGCCTCACTTATTGCATTTTTCATGCGGCAATTTTTTTTAATTGTCATTCGCCGAAAAGGTTGCTCAAAATTCCGAACAGCTATTTCCATTTCTCTTTCGTTTTCGGCAAACCACGACATAATGGTGGAGCGGGGTTTCAAATACGTTCCTTCGCCATTTATTTCCATTATAATATCGTTCAACTTTAATCCTGCTCTTGCAGCAGGAGACCCGGGAACAATGCTTCTTATCACCGGTTCATGTTCTCCCCAGTTCGGATTACTGCTTATCTCGAAAGAAAAACCCAAATTACATGTTTCAATATTCGTTTGTGCGTTTATTGCAACAACTATCGCCAAGCTCAAAAAAGAAAAAATGATCTTTTTCATCCGATTTTTATTTTTTACCCAATGTATTTTATTAATGTAATCTACTCTCTTTTTAAATCGTTAGTGAAAAACAAAGATATGCATTTTCAACGGATTTTTTCACGAGAAATGCATTCCGTCTCCAAAAGTAACAAATAAACTTTGTGGGTAAATTGAAAATTATCTTGTAAATTTGTAAAATTGAATGTCTTATTTTTAAAACATATATTATCATGGTTGTAGATCATTTATCCAATGCAACGCTTTATTTTTCTCTGCATCCGCTATTTAAAAAAGCTTTTGATTTTCTTAAAACTTTAGACATGAAGCAAGTTGAAATCGGCACAACTCAACTTGAAGGGGACGCTTTAAAAGTATCTGTAACAAAAGCAAAAATGAAGACAAAAGCGGAAGCAAAACTAGAAACACATCAGAAATACATTGATATTCAAATCCCCATCGAACAAAAAGAAACTTTTGGATGGCGATCGTCAATGAATTTAAAAAATTCCGTAAATGGATACGATGCCACTAACGATATTGAATTTTTTGACGATGCGCCCTCGACCTATTTCACTCTTTTACCGGGCGAGTTTGCAATTTTCTTTCCAAATGATGCACATGCTCCTCTTATCGGCGAAAACGATACAAAAAAAATCATCGTAAAAATAGCTGTCATGTAACCCGTGAAATCCACTATTATATTATGCTGGAAATAATAAAAAACGATCCTTGGCTCGAACCGTATGCAAACATCATAGAAGAGCGTTACAACTATATAATAAATAAAGAAAACCAACTGACACATAACGGCGAAATCAGTTTGTCCGATTTTGCAACCGGTTATCTTTATTTCGGCTTGCAAAAAACAAATGATGGTTGGTACATAAGAGAATGGGCGCCTAACGCTACCGAAATATTTTTAATCGGTTCTTTCAACAATTGGCAACGCGAAGAATCGTATCGCTTGAAACGATTGGAACACGGCATATGGGAATTAAAAGTTCCATTAGATCGTATTCACCATCTCGATTATTACAAACTGTTTGTCTGCTGGGATGGCGGATGTGGTGAGCGCATCCCTGCATGGAGCAAATGGGTGGTGCAAGACAAAGACACCCATATTTTTTGCGCCCAGGTATGGGATCCACCGGCTCCTTATCAATTCAAATATAACCATTTTATACCCAACCGGTCGCCCTTATTAATTTACGAATGCCATGTAGGCATGGCTACAGAAGAAGAAAAAGTGGGAACATACAACGAGTTTCGCGAAAATGTTTTGCCGCGGGTTAAAGATAACGGATACAATGCCATTCAAGTGATGGCTATTCAGGAACACCCCTACTACGGCTCGTTCGGCTATCACGTTTCCAATTTCTTTGCCCCTTCTTCACGCTTTGGCACACCGGACGAACTGCGCCAACTCATCGATACGGCTCACGACATGGGAATTGCCGTCATTATGGATTTGGTACATTCGCATGCAGTAAAAAATGAGTTCGAAGGAATTGCCCGTATAGATGGTTCGTATGACTTATATTTTCATAGCGATCCCAACCGCAGATACCATAAAGCATGGGACTCTCTCTGTTTCGATTACGGGAAAAATGAGGTCCTGCATTTTCTCCTCTCCAATTGCAAATATTGGCTTGAAGAATATAAATTCGATGGATTCCGTTTCGACGGGGTGACTTCCATGCTGTATTACGACCATGGATTGGGCGCCGCTTTCACCAATTACGGTGATTACTACAACGGCAATCAGGATATAGATGCTATTTGCTACCTTACCCTTGCCAATAAACTCATTCATGAGGTGAATACCGATGGCGTCACTATCGCCGAAGAAGTAAGCGGCATGCCCGGATTGGCGGTTAAACCTGAAGCCGGAGGTTACGGATTCGATTACCGAATGGCCATGAACATTCCCGATTTCTGGATCAAAATCATCACCGAAAAGAAAGATGAGGAATGGTATCCATCGACCATCTGGTGGGAAATGACCAATCGTCGTGCCGACGAAAAAACGATTTCTTATGCAGAATGCCACGACCAGGCTTTGGTTGGGGATAAAACCATTATTTTCAGATTAATCGATGCCGATATGTATTGGCATATGTCGAAACTTGTTCCCACCACCGAAAAAGTGGATCGCGGCATAGCCCTTCATAAAATGATCCGACTGGTTACGGCCACAACCATGAACGGAGGTTATCTGAATTTTATGGGCAACGAATTTGGACACCCCGAATGGATTGATTTCCCGCGAGAAGGCAATGGATGGTCGTATAAATATGCCCGACGACAATGGCACTTGGTAGACGATCATAATTTAAAATATCATTATCTGGCCGACTTCGACAAGGCAATGATCAAACTCATCAAATCGGTTCCCGATTTTCAGGATACCCCTCTTGTGAAATTATGGGACAAAGACGGCGATAATGTATTGGCATACTCGCGCGAAGACCTGATTTTTGTATACAATTTTCATCCGACTAATTCGTACCGCGATTATGGGATACCCGCTCCCGAAGGCGAATACAAAATTATCCTTAACACCGACGATGTCAATTTTGGTGGTTTTGGTCTTAACGACGATAGCATTCATCACTTCACTTTATATGATCCGTTGTATGCACCTCATAATAAAGGCTGGCTCATGCTCTATCTCCCTGCCCGCACTGCTATGGTATTAAAAGTGGTTGGAAAACAAACAAAAAATGATACAATAAAAACTGAAAAATAAAACGAAATATGAATTTATATCCTCTTAAATTTGAACCTATTCTTAAACCCGTTATTTGGGGCGGATCGGAAATCTGCAAATTCAAACAAATTGCCCCTCCTCGGGACGGCATTGGTGAAAGTTGGGAAATATCCGGAGTAAAAGATCATGTTTCTGTTATTTCCAACGGTTATCTCGCAGGAACGTCACTGCAAGAACTTCTCATAAAAACCGGAAGTCGACTTGTAGGAAAAAAAGTATACGAAAAATACGGCAACACATTTCCTTTGCTAATAAAATTTATCGACGCTCGAGAAAATTTATCCATTCAGGTACATCCCGACGATGAACTTGCTAAAAAAAGACATAATTCTTTTGGAAAAACCGAAATGTGGTATGTAATCAATGCTACACCCGATGCTTTCATATATTCGGGATTTGCGAAAAAAATTACTCCCGAAGAATACGTCGAACGGATAAAAAACGATGCCTTCATTGAAACATTAAAAAAACATCATGCGAAACCCGGAGATGTATTTTTTATACCTGCCGGTCGGGTCCATGCCATTGGCGCAGGCTGTTTTGTAGCCGAAATTCAACAAACCTCCGACATTACATACCGCATTTACGATTACAATCGAAAAGATGCCGATGGCAATCCTCGTGAATTACATACCGAACTGGCAAAAGATGCCATCGACTATACCGTACACGATTCATATAAAACTGAATATGTGCCCTGCCTCAATCAACCGGTACAACTAGTGACATGCCCCTATTTTACCACTAATTTATTGGAAATGAATAAACCCCTAAGGCGTGTATATCATCAACTTGATTCGTTTGTAATATATATCTGCATCGAAGGCGAAAGCACAATTAAAGACGATAAAGGAAATGCCCTCTCGCTGCATCAAGGAGAATCGCTTCTTATACCGGCAGATACAAATGTCGTAGAATTAATTCCCTCTACATACACCAAAATATTAGAAACCTATGTAGAATAAATCAATTAAAAAAACATGCGAGGTATCGTATTGGTCAATGTGGGGACCCCCGCAAATTATGAAAAAGTCGAGGTACAGAAGTTTATCGGCGACATGTTGTCCGACCCATTAGTGATGGGAAGATCGGAATGGTTGTCAAATTTTTTGGCACGAAACATCATTGCTCCTATTTCTGTATCCCAATCAGCAAAAAAATACAAACAAATCTGGCGCAAAGAAGATCCTGAAATCTCTCCTCTTCTTTATTTCATGCGAAGACTCGCAAAGGAACTGGAATCCAAAAAAAACATCCCCGTAGAAATTGCCATGCGCTATGGAGAACCTAATTTTTCGCAAGCTATCAACAAATTAGAAGAAAAATGCCCCCTGATTCACGAAGTGGTGGTTTTCCCTCTTTTTCCTCAATATGCGCAAGCTACCACCCAGACAGCCATTGACGAAATAGGGCGCATATTTTATAAACGACCACACTCTTTCCGTCTTAAAATTGTAAAGCCTTATTTCAATCATCCGGCCTATATTCATGCACTTGCAACTCACGCAAAGCCTTATCTTGAAAAAGAATTCGACAAACTGATATTGAGCTATCATAGTTTGCCTCTCACTCAGGTGGAAAAAGCATGGGAAAAAGGAAAAGAATTCGATTACGTATACCAACTGAAAGAAACGAATCGCCTTCTTTTAAATCAATTACAAATACCCGCGAAAAATGTTATTCTCTTGTATTCTTGTCAACGCAGGGGAAAATGGCTCAAGCCATACTTATCAACCGAGATCGGAGAAATTGCCAAACAAGGATGGAAAAGAATCGTCGCAATGGCTCCGGGGTTCCCAATTGACAACATGGAAACACTTTATGATATCGATATTGAAGCTCGGCAACTATTTATGGAGGCAGGAGGAGAGGAGTTCACATTTATACCCTCTCTCAATGATGCTCCTTACTTTGTAGAAGCAATTTGGAAAATTATTTCGGGAGTATAATCAAAAAAACCGTCTCCGGAATTTTCATTCTCACAGAGACGGTTTCGATAAAGTTAAAACACCCTTTTAATTTTCTTCCAACAAAATGCGCATGATTTCGCATGCCGATTTTGTTACCGGCGTACCGGGACCAAAAATCGCTGCCACACCCGCTTTGTAAAGAAAATCGTAATCTTGCGGAGGAATAACTCCACCGGCAATTACAATGATATCGGGACGGCCAAGTCTCTTCAACTCTTCTATTACTTGGGGAACCAACGTTTTGTGACCACCGGCCAACGAGGAAACACCCAAAACATGAACATCATTTTCCACTGCTTGACGAGCAGCCTCGGCAGGTGTTTGAAACAAAGGTCCCATATCCACATCAAAGCCACAATCGGCATAACCTGTTGCCACTACTTTAGCGCCACGATCATGCCCATCTTGACCCATTTTTGCTACCATAATTCTTGGTCTACGGCCTTCCTTTTTGGCAAATTTGTCTGTGAGATCACGTGCTTCCTGGAGCAATGCATCTCCTTTTGCTTCTGATAAATACACTCCTGAAATGGTTTTTACAACTGCATTATAACGCCCTACAACTTTTTCACAAGCATACGAAATTTCGCCCAACGTAGCGCGAACACGTGCTGCTTCGATCGATAATTCCAACAGATTGCCCTCTTTGGTTTCCACACATTTGGTAATGGCATCCAATGCCTTCTTAACCGCCTCATTATCACGAGTGGCTCTCAAATGGTTTAATCTTTCAATCTGTCGTTTACGTACTTCCGTATTATCTACTTCCAAAATATCGATAGGTTCTTCCTGATCGAGACAGTATACATTAACACCAATAATCTTCTGAATTCCCGAATCGATGCGAGCCTGAATACGTGCAGCCGCTTCCTCTATCCGCATTTTGGGAAGCCCTGTTTCAATGGCTTTAGCCATCCCTCCCAATTTTTCAATTTCCTGAATATGTTCCCAAGCGCGATGAGCCAATTCGTTGGTAAGTGTTTCCACGTAATAAGATCCTGCCCACGGATCAATTTGTTTGGTAATATAGGTTTCCTCTTGAAGATAGATCTGAGTATTTCGTGCAATTCGAGCAGAAAAATCGGTTGGTAAAGAAATAGCCTCGTCCAACGCATTGGTATGCAGCGACTGGGTATGGCCCAAAGCAGCTGCCATAGCCTCGATACACGTACGCCCAACATTATTATAAGGATCTTGTGCAGTAAGCGACCAGCCCGACGTTTGAGAGTGCGTACGCAAGGCCATTGATTTGGGATTCTTAGCCCCAAAACTTTTCACAATCTTGGCCCAGAGCATACGCGCAGCGCGCATCTTTGCAATTTCCATAAAATGGTTCATCCCGATACCCCAGAAAAATGAAAGACGCGGAGCAAACGAGTCGATATCAATTCCGGCATTGATACCTGTACGCAAATATTCTATACCGTCAGCCAATGTATAAGCCAATTCGATATCCGCTGTTGCACCGGCTTCTTGCATATGATAACCCGAAATAGAGATGGAATTAAACTTCGGCATATTTTTGGAAGTATAGGCAAAAATATCGGCAATGATCCGCATCGAAAAATCGGGCGGATAAATATAGGTGTTACGCACCATAAATTCTTTCAGAATATCATTTTGAATGGTTCCGCTCAATCCCTCAAGCTTAGCACCTTGTTCTTGTGCGGCAACAATATAAAAAGCAAGTATCGGAAGAACAGCGCCGTTCATTGTCATCGAAACGGACATTTTGTTCAAGGGAATGCCTTCAAACAATATCTTCATGTCTTCTACCGAACAAATGGAAACGCCTGCTTTGCCCACATCGCCAACCACACGTTCGTTGTCGGCATCATAACCACGATGTGTAGGTAAATCAAAAGCAACAGACAAACCTTTTTGTCCGGCCGCCAAACTCCGACGATAAAAAGCATTGGATTCTTCTGCAGTAGAAAAACCTGCATACTGGCGAATTGTCCATGGACGCACCACATACATTGTAGAATATGGTCCGCGAAGAAAAGGGGGAATACCTGCAGCATAATTCAAATGCTCCATATCCTCAAGATCTTCTTTTGTATACACAGGTCTTACCGGGATTTGTTCCGGTGTAAGCCAATCGGCTTTCATTTCATTTTTCTTGGCCCACTCTGCTACATCAGTAGTTGTAAAGCCGACCGATTTAATGTCGATATTTTTAAAATTCGGTTTCATAAATCTTATCTTATCTTTCTCTTAAAAAGAGTTTTATGTTTATTATTCAATGATCTTATAATATTTATCTTACTCTATTTAGCAACTCTCGTCGTCTCCTGAAGAAAGCAGCAAACATTTCAGACAATCGGAAACAAAACAAACACCGATACATCCCACAAAGCATGAGAAATTATCAGTGTTACCAGATTTTTTTTATACGTATAAAGCAAACCCCAAAATGCGCCGCAAACTAGGGCAGACATAATAAGCATAAAATTAAACGACCAAATATGTACTAAAGTATAAACCAACACAGTGGCAACCATTGCTACCCATACACCATATTTTGGCTCCAACATGCGTTGAACATAGCCGCGCCAAAAGATTTCCTCGGCAGGACCAATCAATAAGATGAGTAACAAAGCTAGATAGCATTCATTTTCTCCTTCTTTAAGAAGGTAAATACTTGCCACTTGATCTTTGGCAAAATCGAAAAGCAACTTAGATAAAAAGTCACCTACATAAAATACTCCGTACAATACCACCGCCGAACCCACACCGATAAGGATATCTTTCATGGAGACAGAAAATTGATTTTTAAAATCTCTTCCCCAAAATGCACTCATCAGTATCAGGGTAACTCCAGCACAAGCCATTGTAACCCAAAAATTGACATGATCTCTCGTCCATGGCGAAAACATCACGAACCAAAATACAGCAGCTACAATGACAGCAAAAATTACTCTTTTCATAATCCGGCGGCAACAAAGTTTGCTAGAGCAAACAACAAGCTGAATATTAAAACCAATTGAGCCGAGTTTGCATCCAAATCTTTAATCAATTCAGGGTTTGCAACCTCAGCTTTTCTTACTTGTTTTATGTTCTTCAGTTCAATAGGCAAAGAAAGAAAAACGATAAGAGCCAAGGGATGGATCATGCCGAAAACAACCATCAACACCACCCCAAGGTAAGCCCCAACAGCTAGAAGAAGGTATTGAACCTTTGCTCCCTTCATCCCCAAAACCATGGCATGCGTTCTGATATGGGCTTTGCCATCGTCACGGATGTCTCGCATATTATTAGCGTGCAAAATATTAACTACTAAAAAGGCAATTGGAATATTGAACAAAACAACTTTCCACATTAATTGATTGGTCATCACAAAAGCTGTACCCAAACCAATCAGTGGTCCGTAAACAATAAAAATTACCAGATCGCCCAAAGCAACAAACTTCAATTTATAATAAAAGAAAGTTGCTAAAACACCAATAGCACCAATCCAAAGCAAATCGACCCCGGTATGAACAAAGAGAAACAATCCCAACCCAATGCCGATAGCCAGCATCACAAACCCATAATTCAAGATGGTCTTGGGTGGGAAAATCTCATCTACCAACATACGACTCGAACCAAAAGACTCTTTTCGATCAACACCATACTTGAAATCGAAATAATCGCCAATTAGATTTCCACTTGCTTGAAAAATGCAAGCACCGATGAATGCCAATATTCCATACCACCAATTAATTTCGGTCGATATTTCGTTTTTCAAAAAATAAATATATGAAATGGTTACTAACGCCGGCATGGTGGAGGCAGGAAATGACCACGGTCGGGTAGCAATAATCCAATCCTTTATTTTTCTTTCCTTCCCCATTTTTTATGCTATTCCCAATAATGAATTGAATGCTTTTAATGTTTCTAATACGTTGCTGCGAATATGAATGAAATGTTCAATGCCTTTTTCTTTTAATTCGTCCATGCATTCAGGAGCACCGGCAACCACAAAAATTTCTTTCCCCTCCTTCAACAAATCAAAAGCTTGGGGAGCAAGTGTTGCATATTCTTCATCACTGGAACAAAGAACAACGATATCCGCATTTTTTTCTCGAGCAGCTTCAACACCTTCTTCTAGGGTATCAAAACCAAGATTGTCGATAATTTCATAACCTGCGCAGGCAAAGAAATTACCCGAAAATTGTGAACGAGCAAGACGCATAGCCAAATTTCCGATAGTCAGCATAAATACTCTTGGTCGTTTCCCACTTTTTTCTGTAGCTAAACGCAACGTGTTGAAAGGTTCAGCAAGACGATTCGCGTTTAATTTTTTAAGAGGTGTTTCCTCTTCTTTGCCACCTAAGCACTCATTTGAGAAATTTTCCTGCAGTTTATCCGCCATCGTTTCATTAAAATTGGGATATTGATTCGTTCCCACCAAGATTTCTTTTCTGTTGGAAAGAGCCTTAAAACGAGCTTCAGCCGACGCATTCACTGCATCCTGAACAATACCTATCTTCAACGCTTTATAAAAACCTTTTTCATCGATTTCAAGAAAAAGTTTCCATGCCTGTTCTGCTAGAGCACCTGTAAGGTTCTCAATATAGTAGGACCCGGCCGATGGATCGGTTATTTTATCGAAATGCGATTCTTCTTTCAATAATAATTGCTGATTTACAGCAATACGATGAGCAAATTCGGTAGAAAATTCAAAAGTTTCATCAAACGGACGCACTGTCAGCGAGTCTACCATGCCAATTATGGCAGACATAGCCTCGGTCTGTGTACGCAGCATGTTTACATAAGGATCATACAACGTCTGGTTAAACTTTGCAGTAACAGCATGAATATTCATCTTTGCTGCGCACCGACAAGTACCTTCTTCTGCTTTATTGGAACAATCATGCGTACAAGATGGCTGATATACATTTACAATTTCTGCCCATAACCATCTGGCCGCACGAAATTTAGCAATTTCCATAAAATAATTGGAACTTACGCCAAGATCAAATTTTATTTTCTTTGCCGCCACCTCAGGCTCGATGCCTTTTTCTATCAGCTTATTCAATATCTCGTTCCCTTGAGAAAGGCTAAAACCGAGCTCTTGATAGAGATAAGCACCGGCATCGGAAAATAAATTACCGCTAACCAAAATTGCTCGATAGCGAGGGAGTGCTGTTGTAATTTTAACAATATCCACTATTTCATTCTCCCAATCAGGGTTATCACGACCTTCTTGAAGCATGATACGGAAAGGATCATATTCGATTGAACCGAAACATTCCATCGGGTCCAAATTCAAACCTCGAATATAATCCACAACAATACGCGCCAATTTAATTTCATCGCCTCTGTTTGTTCTAAAATTCAATTCAATTTTATCGGGAGCGATATCGTGTAACAAAAGGGCAATATCTTCCGGAGTTATGTTCTTTTTGTGAATGTGAAATCCTAAAGAATTTACTCCTCTTTTTAGCAACGAAACAGCTTCTTGATTAGCGACGTGAAAATCATCTACCTCTATTTCTCGCCGAACATACCATGCATTATCCTTTTTTGTACCCCTTACATATGGGAATTCGCCTGGCAAATTGTCAGTCCATTTTAAATCCACAATATCCTCGGCACGGTAAAAAGGATTTACATTAAAACCTTCATTTGTTTTCCATACCATTTTCTTTTGAAAATCAACACCTTTGAGGTCGGTAATGATTTTTTTCATCCATTCTTCGGTAGAGACGGGTGGAAAATCAGTAAAAAGTTTCTCTCTTTGTTTACTCATAATAATTTTGTCATTATTTATTATTTTGGGTTTTTGCGATCAATCGATACTATTATTTATTCAAACGAGACGGAAACGAAAAAGAATTCCATTATTCCCATAATTTTAGTCTACAATATCATGCCAAAATTACGATAAATTGTTTAGCAATAAAAACGTTTTTCGTTGATGCCAATTGCTCGTTACAAGCATATTCCATTTTTCTCGGCAAACAACGAAAAACTTTTCCTATCTATCTTTCTTTACCCCTTACAAATTTTTCAGTTCGATGAGCAAATCGGCAATTAAGGGAACAACTGCTTCGGCATACTTTTTCCCTTTGTCCGCCGTAGATTTCTTAGGATCACCAATACCCGTATCCTCAGTAACTTCCGACCAATTGCGTGGCATCCAACCTGTCTTTTTATTCACCGATGCTATTTTCACAGGTTTTGTTCTTCCGCTGCCCGCATCCTCCATTTTTACCAGATGAGGAAAATAATGAAGCATGACTGAAGTTTCTTGTTCTCCGGCATGTTCATCAAGGCTTTCTTCAAAAAAATCATCTTTCGGAACTATATCATACCAATCAACCAGAACAATACAAAAGTCCGGATAAGTTCGTGCCATATCGCGAATCAGGGCTTTGAACGAATTTCCACCATGCCCATTGATAATAATCAATTTACGGAAATTCTGTAAATACAAAGAATCCACGATGTCCGATAAAACGGCCTTTTGTGTTTCAATACGAGTATGAATACAAAATGGCAGATTCCATTGTCCCGGATTTTGCGAACCCAAATATACTGGTGGTAAAACCATACTGTTGACGCCTGCCTTTTCAAAAGCTGTATTTGCACTATCCAAAGCTATCCCGTAAGAAAGGTAACAATCAGTAAGATACGGTAAGTGATAATTGTGCGGTTCGATAGATCCCCACGGCAAAATAACTATATCGTAATCACGCTTGCGCACCTCTCCCCACGTAACTTGCAAAGCATCTAAAAAATTTTTAAACAATTTTCTATCCATCATAGCCGATTTATTTTTTATACTGAATTTTTTTGGTGATAACCACCATAAAAACATTTTCAAAAGGCAAAAGAGCTTAAAGCCTATACGTATTCATCCCAACGTTTTATCTCAATATCATCGAGATTTATTTGACAAAAAGCATGAATAAATGCACTCGCCAAACGAGTATTTGTAATAAGAGGCACGTTAAAATCGATAGCAGCACGACGAATATAATAACCGTTTCTCAATTCTCTTGGCGTTAAGTTTTTAGGAATATTTACTATCAAATCAATCTCTCTGTTTTGAATGAGTTCAACTGCACTGGGACTTTTATTGTCGCTCGGCCAATAAACCAATGTTGCAGGAATACCGTTTTCCTCGAGAAACTTTTGTGATCCTGCAGTTGCATACAACTTATATCCTTTTTTATAAAGTAATCTTGCTGAATCTAGTAAATCGGCCTTCGATTTGGCCGGTCCTGTAGAAAACAATACATTTCTTTTCGGAATCGTATATCCTACAGACAGCATTGCCGTGAGCAATGCTTTATAAAAATCATCGCCAAGACATCCCACTTCACCTGTGGAGGCCATATCCACCCCTAAAACGGGATCGGCTTTTTGTAACCGCGAAAAAGAAAATTGCGAAGCTTTGATCCCAACATAATCCAAATCGAAAGCACTTTTGTTGGGTTTCTCCACTTTCAGCCCTAGCATTATTTTCGTTGCAAGTTCAATGAAATTAATCTTCAGAACTTTCGATACAAAAGGGAATGAGCGAGAGGCACGAAGATTACATTCGATAACCATGATATGGTTGTCTTTCGCTAAATATTGAATGTTGAACGGCCCGGATATACTCAAAGCCTTTGCAATTTGACGCGAAATTTTTTTAATTCTCCTGGCAGTTTCCACGTACAGCCGTTGAGGGGGAAACTGAATAGTAGCATCTCCTGAGTGTACCCCTGCATATTCAACGTGTTCCGAAATGGCATAAGTGATTATCTCCCCTTTATCAGCAACCGCATCGAACTCGATTTCTTTTGCATTTTGCACGAACGAACTCACCACCACCGGATACTTTTTGGAAACGTCGGCCGCAAGCCGAAGAAAATTTTCCAACTCTTCGTCGTTGGAGCATACGTTCATGGCAGCACCAGAAAGCACATAAGATGGACGAACCAATACCGGATACCCAACCTCTTCTACAAACTGATAAATATCTTCCAACGAAGTCAGTTCGCGCCAACGAGGTTGATCGATATGAAGTTCATCTAACATACTGGAAAATTTATGACGATTTTCGGCATTATCAATGCTTTTTGCCGGTGTACCCAAAATGTTCACCCCTGCATTATCCAAACGTACAGCCAAATTATTAGGAATCTGTCCCCCAACAGAAATAATAACGCCATAAGGATTCTCAAGCTCAACAATATCCATTACCCGTTCAAAAGTAAGCTCGTCGAAATAAAGACGATCGCACATATCGTAATCGGTAGAAACTGTTTCAGGATTATAATTAATCATCACTGAACGATAACCTTCCTTACGAACTGTATTCAGCGCACTCACCGAACACCAATCGAATTCTACCGAAGAGCCAATGCGATAAGCACCCGACCCCAGCACAATTACAGAACGGCGATCATCTACATATTCGATATCGTGTTCCATACCATTGTATGTCAAGTACAAATAATTTGTTTGTGCAGGATATTCTGCCGCCAGTGTATCAATCTGCTTCACAACCGGTACAATACCCAGTTTTTTCCGGTAGCTTCGAATGATTCCCTGACTCACTTCATCCATTTTATCTTTCCAAATAGCACGCGCAATCTGAAAATCGGAAAAACCCTTCTGCTTTGCTAATTTCAATAATTCATCGAAACCGGGATTCTTGTCTTTTTGAAAATCAATCAACTCGGGGGTTAATTTTTCCAATTCTTCCGCTATTTCGATAATATGACATAATTTATAAAGGAACCATTTATCGATTTTTGTGAGATCGTGAATCTGATCTACAGTATAACCTTTGCGAAAAGCCTTACTAATAACAAAAATACGTTGATCAGTAGGCTCATGAAGAGCTTTATCGATATCATCGATCTTCAGTTCTTTATTCTCAACAAAACCATGCATACCCAGCCCAACCATACGAAGTCCCTTTTGAATAGCTTCCTCAAAACTACGCCCAATTGCCATAATTTCGCCCACCGATTTCATGCTCGATCCAATCTCTTTGGAAACACCACTGAATTTTCCCAAGTCCCATCGTGGAATTTTTACTACGATATAATCCAAAGCAGGTTCAAAAAATGCACTTGTAGATTTCGTAACCGAATTTTTCAGATCAAAAAGTCCATAGCCTAAACCCAATTTTGTTGCTACGAAAGCCAGCGGATATCCTGTTGCTTTAGAAGCTAAAGCCGATGAACGACTAAGGCGGGCGTTCACTTCTATTACCCGATAATCCTCCGATTCGGGATCGAGCGCAAATTGCACATTGCATTCACCAATAATGCCAATATGACGGATAATACGAATAGATAACTCGCGCAATTTTTGATATTCGGAATTAGTAAGTGTCTGTGATGGTGCCACAACAATACTTTCTCCTGTATGAATACCGAGCGGATCAAAATTTTCCATATTGCAAACCGTAATGCAATTATCGTATTTATCGCGCACCACCTCATATTCAATCTCTTTCCAACCTTTCAATGATTTTTCGATAAGTAATTGATTGGAATAGGAGAATGCTTTTTCTGCAAGCGCTTTCAATTCTTCATCGTTATTACAAAAACCCGATCCTAATCCGCCCAAGGCATAAGCTGCACGAACAATAATCGGATAACCAAGAGTATGCGCAGCCTTTAAAGCATCATCAACTGTACTTACTGCCATGCTTTTAATGGTCTTTACCCCAATCTGATCCAATTTTTTCACAAACAGATCACGATCTTCGGTTTCCATAATAGCCTGTACAGGTGTTCCCAAAACCTTAACGTTATATTTATCAAGTACTCCACTTTCATACAAGGCAACGCCACAATTCAGCGCTGTCTGACCGCCAAAGGAAAGTAAAATACCGTCGGGACGTTCACGAGCAATTACTTTTTCTACAAAATATGGCGTGATAGGTAAGAAATAAATCTTGTCTGCGGAACCTTCCGAAGTTTGTACCGTAGCAATATTAGGATTTATTAATATCGTTTCGATTCCTTCTTCACGCAATGCTTTTAAGGCTTGAGAGCCTGAATAATCAAACTCACCTGCTTCTCCAATCTTCAAGGCGCCGGAGCCTAAAAGTAGAACTCTGCGTATGCTTAAATCTCTTTTTGGATGATTTGTAGACTCTAAAGTCGAAGCATCATCGATAGAGTATTTGTTTGTATTTATCATTCTTTATTTCTTTCTTTTCTTTGTGTGCGATTACTTAAAATCTTTTTAGCTTTATATTGGAAAACTACAGCATTTTTACAAAATCTTGAAAAAAGAACAAAGTATCCGTTGGTCCGGCAGCCGCTTCAGGATGAAACTGTACCGAACAGAACGGTTTTGTTTTATGTCGAATACCTTCGTTTGTCCCATCGTTCATGTTTATAAAGTAAGGTTCCCAATCATCGTCAAGAAACTCTTGATCTACAGCATAACCATGATTTTGAGAAGTAATATAACAAACGTTAGTTCCTGCCTTACGCACAGGTTGATTAAGACCCCGATGGCCGTATTTCATTTTATATATTTTGGTTCCCGCGGCTTTCGACAGAAGATAATTTCCCATACCAATACCAAAAATTGGTTTATCCGATTTCATTGCTTCACGTATATGATCTACAGTAACCTCGCAATAATCGGGGTTTCCCGGCCCATTGGAAATAAAAAGCCCATCGTATTCCATTTGATTAAAATCATAATTCCATGGCACACGAATCACATTAACTTTCTGTTTAATAAGTTCTCTTATAATATTTAGCTTAACACCACAATCCACCAAAACTACTTTCTTTTTCCCATAATTATATTCGATAATTTCCTTACAACTAACTTTGTCTACAAGATTTTCACTTGAAGGATCATAATATTCCACTTCGTTTTCTTCGTCATAAACAATTTTTCCTAACATGGACCCTTTATCGCGAAGTATTTTCGTCAACATGCGTGTGTCAATTCCGTAAATTCCGGGTATGTTTTCTTCTTTCATCCAGTCTCCCAAACTTTTCTTCGCATTCCAATGAGAATATTCATGCGAATAATTCTGCACAATAATTCCTCTTACATGAATGCGATCGGATTCAAAAAAATCGGAAATTTCTTTGGTCTTGCTATTTGCAGGGACGCCATAATTTCCGATTATAGGATAAGTGAAAGTGAGAATTTGCCCTTCGTATGATGGATCTGTCAAACTTTCGGGATAACCAACCATTGCAGTATTAAAAACTACTTCTCCCGATGTTGCCTTTTCAGCACCAAACGATTTCCCCTGAAAGATCATTCCATTTTCAAGGATTAATCGCACAGGTTTGCCTCGATACATAGTGCGTATTTTTTTAATTGATTATTGTCTGATATTAGAGCACAAAGGTAGAAAAAATATTCTGAAAAAAGTAATTCCCCGATTATAATGAAAATCGCTTGCCTTCATGCAAAAACGCTTCGTACTTTTTTTTATTAAAAACATAATAATAGCCCCCCCGTTTTGAAGAAGATTTATCCTTTTCTTCTTGCTTATCAAGAATATCCATAGAGAGGATCTTTTTACGAAAATTCCGCTTATCGATGGGCGTCTGATAAATAGCTTCATAAAGATCTTGCAAGGCCGGTAACGTAAATTTTTTATCAAAAAAATGAAAAATGATTGGCTGCATGGAAACCTTGTATCGAAGCAATGTCAATGCATCATTTACCATCTGATTATGATCAAAAACAAGCGAAGGCAGTTCGCATATATTTACCCATCGTGCATCGTATTTTACTGCTAAACTCGTATCGAACTCTTCCAATCGAACCAATGCATAAAAAGCCACTGAAATCACACGTCCTCCTGTATCACGATCTACTTCTCCATAAGCCTTTACTTGTTCCATGTAAACCCCTTTTTGCTGAGTGTATTGATAAAGCACTCTTTTCGCTGCTTCATGCAAACTTTCATTTTCTTCCACAAATCCCCCCATTAAAGACCATTCTCCTTTAAGAGGTTCCACAGGACGACGCGTGAGCAAAATATGGAGCTCCTTATCTTTAAAACCAAAAATAATACAATCTACTGCAACCAAAAAAGTGGCATTCTCCAAATAAAAATTTGTATTCATCATAGGTATAGGTATAGGTAATATAAAAATCGAAAAAAGAGGAGTTAAAAATCTTTTACGACCTTCCAACTCCTCTCATAATTTGTTTAACAATTATAATTTACGTGCACCATCGCTGATCACAACGTCATAAACTTTTGGCTCATAACCAAATTTAGTTTTGAATTGTGTTTTGGCATCCTCAATAAATTTATCATGTAATTCGTCTTTTACCAAGTTAATGGTACATCCTCCGAAACCACCTCCCATCACACGTGAGCCTGTTACACCATTTTGTTTGGCTATATCGTTGAGAAAATCGAGTTCTTCGCAACTAACCTCATACAACTTACTCATCCCTTCGTGTGTTTCATACATCTTCTTACCAACCGTTTCATAATCACCTTTTTTAAGTGCTTCTGAAACATCCAGTACACGCTGCGTTTCCTCAATTACATATTTAGCTCGTTTATAATCTTCTTCCGAAATATCGTTTTTAACCTCATGAAGCATATCCATATTAGCATCGCGTAAAAATCCCACTTCGGGATGACTTTTACGAATAGCGGCAACAACACGTTCACACGATTCGCGACGTTTGTTGTATGCCGACGATGCTAATTCGTGTTTTACCTGGGTATCCAACAAAACAAGTTTGTACCCTTGAGGATCAAACGGAAAATATTCGTACTCCATTGTTTTACAGTCCAATCGCACCAGATGTCCTTTTTTCCCGAAAAGCGAAATAAACTGATCCATGATGCCGCATTTCACCCCCACATAATTATGCTCGGTCGCCTGTCCAATCTTAGCCAATTCAAATTTATCGATCCCAAGATTCAACATATCGTTTAATGCATAAGCATAGGTACATTCCAATGCGGCCGAAGAAGACATTCCTGCTCCAAGCGGAACATCACCTGAAAAAACGGTATCGAAGCCCTCAACTTTTCCACCGCGTTTAATAATCTCTCGACAAACGCCAAAAATATACTTTGCCCATCCTTCTTCAGGAATATCTTCCTCATTGAAACCAAATTCGGAATATTCGTCAAGGTCAAGAGCATAAGCTCGTACTTTGTTTGTCCCATTTAAACGAATAGCAGCTATTATTCCTTTATCTACTGCACCCGGAAAAACAAAACTACCATTATAATCGGTATG